>JAGPGI010000001.1:21404-41035 GCA_018056045.1 Paracoccus sp. (in: a-proteobacteria) | reverse complement strand
GCGCCATGATCACGCGCAAGGCCGCCGCCGCGCTTGGCGCCGGCTGCACTGTCGTCATCCATCCGAGCTCGGAGACCCCGCTTTCTGCCCTGGCATTGGCCGAGTTGGCGCGGCGCGCGGGCTTTCCGCGGGGGGTCGTGAACACCGTCATCGGCGACGCGGCCACCATTGTCGGCACCTGGACTGCTGATGCGCGGGTGCGGGCCCTGTCCTTTACCGGCTCGACCGAAATCGGTCGGCTTCTTTATCGGCAATCGGCCGATACGGTGAAGCGGCTGGTGATGGAGCTTGGCGGGCATGCGCCCTTTATCGTCTTCAAGGGCGCCGATCTGGACCGCGCCGTGGCCGAGGGCATCAAGGCCAAGTTCGCGACCTCGGGGCAGGATTGTCTGGGGGCGAACCGCTTTTATATCCACCGGCCGATCTATGAGGAATTCTGCGCCCGCTTTGCCGCGGCGGTCGAGGCGCTGACCCTTGGGCCCGGCCTTGCCGATCCCGATATCGGCCCGCTGATCCATGACCGCCAGATCGCCCGGCAGCAGGCCCATGTCGCCGATGCGCTCGACCGTGGCGCGAGGCTTGTGACCGGCGGGCGCGTCGATGCGCTGGGGCCGCTGTTTTTCCAGCCCACGGTGCTGCGCGATGTCCCCGAGGATGCCGCGATCATGCGGCAGGAAAGCTTTGGCCCGGTCGCCGCGCTGTCCGGTTTCGACGACGAGGACGAGGTGATCGCCCGCGCCAATGCCACCGAATACGGGCTGATCGCCTATGTCCACAGCCTGGATCCGCGCCGCATCTATCGTCTCACCCGGGCGCTGCAATACGGCATGGTCGCCGTGAACCGCACCAAGGTCACCGGCGCGCCGATCCCGTTCGGGGGCATGAAACAGTCCGGGATCGGCCGCGAAGGCGCGCGTCAGGGGCTCGAGGCGTTTACCGAAATCAAATATGTCTGCCGCGACTGGGCCTGACATAACCCATTGAAAGGGAATGACATGCTGACCAATGACGAGCTTGCGAAATGGGACCGCGAGAATTTCTTTCACCCCTCGACCAATCTGGCGCAATTCGCGCGCGGCGAGGGCGCGCAGCGCATCGTCAAGGGCGGCGAGGGCGTGTTCATCACCGATCGCGACGGCAACCGGCTGCTTGACGGGTTTGCGGGGCTTTATTGCGTGAATGCCGGCTATGGCCGCAAGGAAATCGCCGAGGCGATCGCCGATCAGGCGCATGAACTGGCCTATTACCACGCCTATGCCGGTCACGGCTCGCAGGCCAGTATCACGCTGGCCAGGATGGTGATGGAGCGCGCGCCCAAGGGCATGGCACGGGTCTATTTCGGGCTTGGCGGCTCGGACGCCAATGAAACCAACATCAAGCTGATCTGGTATTACAACAATATCCTTGGCCGGCCGCAGAAGAAAAAGATCATTTCGCGCTGGCGGGGCTACCACGGCAGCGGGCTGATGACCGGCAGCCTGACCGGGCTGGAGCTGTTTCACAGGAAATTCGACCTGCCATTGGCGCAGGTCATCCATACCGAGGCGCCCTATTACTATCGCCGCCCCGATCCGGACATGTCGGAGGCCGATTTCGTGGCCTTCTGCGTCCAGAAGCTGGAGGCGCTGATCGCGGCCGAGGGCGCCGACAGCATCGCCGCCTTTATCGGCGAGCCGGTCCTGGGCACGGGCGGGATCGTGCCGCCGCCCATGGGCTATTGGCCGGCGATCCAGAAGGTGCTGGACCGCCACGACATCCTGCTGATCGCCGATGAGGTGGTGACCGGCTTTGGCCGTCTGGGCAGCATGTTCGGGTCGGATCACTATGGCATGCGGCCCGACCTGATCACCTGCGCCAAGGGTCTGACCTCGGCTTATGCGCCCCTGTCGGCAAGCATCGTCGGACAGCGCATCTGGGAGGTGCTGATGCGGGGCGCTGACGAATATGGCGTGTTCGGGCATGGTTGGACGTATTCCGCCCATCCCATTGGCGCGGCGGCGGGCATTGCCAATCTGGCGCTGATCGACAGGCTGGGGCTGGTGCGGAACGCCGCCGAGACCGGCGCCTATCTGACCGCCACCATGCGCGAGGTGCTTGGCGATCATCCCCGTGTCGGCGAGATCCGGGGCGAGGGCATGCTATGTGCCGTGGAACTGGTGGCCGAACGCGACGGCAGACGCTTCTTTGCCGCCTCGGACGGGATCGGCGCCAAGGTCGTCGGCGCGATGCTCAGGCGGGGCGTGATCGCCCGCGCCATGCCGCAGGGCGACATCATCGGCCTGGCCCCGCCGCTCTGCCTGAGCCGGGACGAGGCCGACCAGATCGTCGCCGCAACCCGCGACGCAGTGGCCGAAATTCTGGGTTGAACCCTGACGGGCATTGCGGCCGACCCACGTTCGACCCGGACGAACGCCGGGTCCGGCCCGGACGCCCTTCAAGAAACCGGGCAGAGCATCTTTCTTTGGGAGAACCACGGGCCCGGGCCGCGCCACGACGCGCGCGCCCCGGGATCACCCCTGTCCCGCAATCGGGCCGCTTTCGCGGCAGGAGAGAAAGATGCGTGCTTTCGGCTTTCTGAGCTTTGGCCATTATTCGAATGCGAACGGGTCTCAGGCCCGCACTGCCGGCGACATGATCAGACAGGCGGTCGATATCGGTGTCGGCGCCGAGGAGTTGGGCGTGAACGGCGCCTATTTTCGCGTCCACCATTTTGCCCGGCAACAGGCCGCCCCGATGCCGCTGATGACCGCCATCGCCGCCAGGACCAAGCGGATCGAGGTCGGCACCGGCGTTATCGACCTGCGCTATGAAAACCCGCTCTATCTGGCCGAAGAGGCCGCGGCGCTGGATATTCTGGCCGATGGCCGGCTGGCGCTTGGCGTCAGCCGGGGCTCGCCGGAATCGGCGATGCGCGGCTATGAGGTCTTTGGCTATACCGGTTCGGACGACCCGCGCGGCGCCGATATCGCGCGCGACAAGTTCGACCGGTTCCTGCGCGCCATCGAGGGCGAGCGGATCGCGCCCGGCAATCCCGCCGTGGTCGGTCCCGGCCAGATGCTGCCCATCGAACCGCGCTCGGACAGCCTGCGCGGCCATGTCTGGTGGGGTTCGGCGACGCGCGACAGCGCCGAATGGGCGGGCCGCCTCGGGCTGAACCTGATGTCCTCGACCGCCTTGACCGAGGATGCCGGGATGCCCTTTCATGAGCTTCAGGCCGAACAGATCCTGCGCTTTCGCGCGGCCTATCGCGCCGCCGGTCACAAGGGCGCGCCGCGGGTCTCGGTCAGCCGCAGCATCTTTCCGATCGTGAACGCGACCGATGCCGCCTATTTCGGTCATCGCAGCATGACGGAATCGCGCGACAGCTATGGCATCATGGACGGTTTCCGCTCGACCTCGGGACGGACCTATGCGGCCGAGCCTGACAGGCTGATCGAAGAGCTGAAACAGGACAAGGCCATCGCGCTGGCCGACACGCTGATGCTGACGATCCCGAACCAGCTTGGCCCGGATTACAACCTGCATGTTCTTGAATCCTTTGCCAAACATGTCGCTCCGGCGCTTGGCTGGAAACCGAACCGCGAAGGGCCGGTCACGGGCGACCCCATCGCCTGACGGGCAGGATGCGCGCCGGTCTGTCATGGACCGGCGCGTGCCGATTGAGAGATCAGGACAATCGTCCCAATCTGGTGCTGACAGGTTGCGTCATGGTGCAGGGCCGATGCCGTCCACCTCCGACAGCATCATCGACAAGGCGGATATCCTGTTCTGGCAGGGCGGGTTCGAGGCCACCTCCTTTGCCGATATCGCCGCCGCCATCGGCATCTCGCGCGGGAACCTCTATCACCATTTCAAGACCAGAACGATCTTCTGGACGCGGTCATCACCCGCCGCATGGATCGGACGCGCGCCATGCCGAAGGGCTGGCAAAAGGGCGGGAGCAGCCCGCACGACCGGATCCTTGCCTTCATCCGCGTCGTGATCGTCAATCGCGCCGGGATCATGGCTTACGGCTGCCCGGTCGGCAGGCTTTGCGCCGAACTGGCCAAGCTCGAGCATGCCGCGCAGGATCGGGCCGCCGGACCGGAGTCCGGCGGCGGTGTTTTCAGGGTCAGGCAGCCGCGCCGGGGCTGCGCAGACGGGCCAGATCGGTCAGCAGCCCGGCGGCCACGGTGATCCTTGCCAGCGTGGGCTCGCCCTTTTCGACCAGCAGCGTCAGTTGATCGCCGGCGCTGGCAAAGCGCCCGCCATCATCCTGCAGACCCTTGCCTGCGCCCCGCGCCCCCTTCTGCTCGCGCAGGATGGCGGCGGTCAGGTCGCGCCGTGCCGATGAGATCTCGGACATGGCGCGCGACAGTGCCATGGCCTCGAACTGTTCGGTCGCGGGGATATGTTCGGCGGCCGAAAGCAGCCGGTCGATGCGCAGTGCGTCGGTGACGGCGAAATAGCCCTGGGCCGTGCGGTCAAGGCTGATCCCGGTATCCGAGGCGATCTGCATGATCTCGGGCACCAGCGTCATCAGCACCAGATCGGCGATTTCCCCCGCCAACGCGGCCGGCACGCCGCCCTCGACATATCTTTCCACCCCGAGACGGATCTCCTCGGCGGTCTCGGCCGGGACCGAACTGCGCAGCGTGGCGCGCAGCTTTTGCATGCCGTCACGCAGCCGCGCCACACCCTCGGCGACCGGCCCGGCGGTCAGGCCGGTGCGCAGCACGCGTTCGGTCACCAGCGCATAGATGCGCCCGACCTCCTGATACAGGCGGTTCTGCAGCGCGCCACTGACGCGATTGTCCAGCGCGTCGATGCCGGCATAGATGCGCGGCAGGTCCAGACCGTCCAGCGCCAGAACCGCCGCCTTGACCACATCGGCCGCGACATAGCCGGTCGCATCCGTCAGCGTCGAGACAAAGGCCGGGCCGCCGCGATTGATCGCCTCATTGGCCAGGACCGTCGCGATGATTTCGCGGCGCAGCCGGTGGCCGTGGATGTCGTCGGCATAGGCCTTGCGCATCTTCGCCGGGAAATAACGCTCGAGCGTGACGGTGAAATAGGGGTCGTCGGGCAGGTCGCTGGCCACCACCTGATCGAAAAGCACGATCTTGGCGTAGGACAGCAGCACGCCGATTTCCGCCCGCGTCAGCGGCTTGCCGCTTTGATAACGCTCGCCCAGAAGCTGGTCACTGGGCAGGGTTTCGACCTTGCGGTTCAGGTGCCCCTCTTCCTCAAGGCGGGTCATCAGCCGGCCCAAGGGCGTGCGGTTCGCCAGCCCCCGCATTTCCGTGAGCGAGATCGCCAGCGACTGCTCATAGTTGTTGCGCAGGACCAGTTGCGCGACCTCATCCGTCATCGAGGCCAGAAGCTTGTTGCGTTTCGGGCGCGGCAGGCGTTCGTCGCGCATGGCCGGAGCCAGGGCGATCTTGATATTCACCTCGACATCCGAGGAGTTCACCCCGGCCGAGTTGTCGATGGCGTCCGAATTGCAGCGCCCGCCATTCAGGCCGAATTCGATCCGGCCCTTTTGCGTCACGCCCATATTGGCGCCCTCGCCGATGACGCGGGCGCCGACCTCGACCGCGGGAATGCGGATGGCGTCATTGGCGCGGTCGCCCACCTCGGCGTCAGATTCGTTGCTGCCGCGGATATAGGTGCCGATGCCGCCGAACCACAGCAGGTCGACCGGCGCCTTGAGGATCGCGGTCATGATCTCGAAGGGCGTCGCCTGGGCCTTGTCCAGCCCGATGGCCGCCTGCGCCTGCGGTGTCAGCGTCACCAGTTTTTGCGCCCGCGAGATGATCATGGCGCCCTCGGACAGGGCCTTGCGGTCGTAATCCTGCCAGCTCGAGCGCGGCAGATCGAACATGCGCTTGCGCTCGGCAAAGGATTTGCCGGTGTCGGGATCGGGGTCGATGAAGATGTCGCGGTGGTCGAAGGCGGCGATCAGCCTGATCTGCGGCGACAGCAGCATGCCATTGCCGAAGACGTCGCCCGACATGTCGCCGACGCCGGCGACGGTAAAGGGCGTGGTCTGGATGTCGGTGTCCATTTCGCGGAAATGGCGCTTGACCGCCTCCCATGCGCCGCGTGCGGTGATGCCCATCTTCTTGTGGTCATAGCCGGCCGACCCGCCCGAGGCGAAGGCGTCGTCCAGCCAGAAGCCGATCTCTTGCGCCAGACCATTGGCGGTGTCCGAGAAGGTCGCCGTGCCCTTGTCGGCCGCGACCACGAAATAGGGGTCGTCGCCGTCGATGCGCAGCGTGTTCGGCGGCGGCACGATATCGGGGCCGACGATATTGTCGGTCACCGACAGAAGCGTGCGGATGAAGGTCTTGTAGGCCTCCTTGCCGGCGTTGAAGATCTCGTCCCGGCTGCCGCCTACTGGCAGCTTCTTGGGATAGAAGCCGCCCTTGGCGCCGACCGGCACGATGACCGAGTTCTTGACCTGCTGGGCCTTGACCAGACCCAGCACCTCGGTGCGGTAGTCCTGGGCGCGGTCCGACCAGCGCAAGCCGCCGCGCGCGACCGGGCCGAAACGCAGATGCACGCCCTCGACCTCGGTGCCATAGACGAAGATCTCGCGATAGGGGCGGGGTTCGGGCAGGCCCTCCAGCGCCTTGGGGTCCAGCTTGAAAGCCAGCACGGCGGGCGGATTGCCGGCCGCGTCGCGCTGGAAATAGTTTGTGCGCAGGGTCGCCTGAACGGCGTTCACATAGCGGCGCAGGATGCGGTCGTCGTCCAGACTGGGGACCGAGGCCAGCGCCTCCTCGATGCCGGCCAGCAGCGCCTTGCATTTGCGATCACGCGTCTTGTCGGCCAGCGCGGGGTCCATGCGCGCCACGAACAGGCGGAAGATCTCGGCCGCGATGGCCGGATAGCGGTTCAAGGTGTCGGCGATATAGCCCTGCGAATAGGTGATGCCGGCCTGACGCAGGTAGCGGGCATAGGCGCGCAGCACGGTGACTTCGCGCGCGGTCAGCCCGGCCAGCAGGATCAGGCGGTTGAAGGTGTCATCCTCGATCACGCCGTTCCAAGCGTCGAGGAAGGCCTCCTCCAGCATGGCGCCGATCTTGTCCAGCTCGATCGGGCGGCCTTCGCGGTTGACCAGTTCCATATCGTGCAGCACGACCTGACGCGGGGGTTCGCCGGCCGCTCGGACGGTGATGTCATGGGTCTGTTCGCTGACGACGCGAAAGCCCAGATTTTCCAGCACCGGCACCCGCCGCGACAGCGAGACCGGCTCGTCGGCGTGAAAGATCTTCAGCTCGACCGAGCCCTGACGCTCGGTCTTGCGCGGGTAGTGGTAAAACGAGATCCGGATCGGATCGTCGGGCTTGACCGCGACGATATCGGGCAGGTCGGCATAGGCCTCGGCCGGGGGAAAGACCGACTGATAGGCGGCGCTGACATCCAGCTCGACCCCGTCCTGACGCGCCAAAAGGTCAAAGCGATCCGTCCAGCGGGTGACGATGCCGCGCACCGCCTCTTCGTGTTTGGCCTGCGGGATGCGGGGGGTCTTGCCGCCGGAGCGGCCGATGATGAAATGCACCCGCGCGAGGCCGCCCTCGGGGAAGGCCGGGTAATAGGCCGAAACCCGGCCGTCATAGACGGTTTTCAGGTATTCGCCGATCCGCTCGCGCACGTCGGAATTATACTGTTCGCGCGGGACGAAGACGATGACCGACACGAAGCGGTCGAAATGGTCGGCGCGCGCCAGCACCCGCACGCGCGGGCGGTCGCCCAGATCGTTGATCTGCTCGCAAAACCGCGCCAGCAGCCCGGCGTCGATCTGGAACAGGTCGTCGCGCGGATAGGATTCCAGCGTATTGGCCAGCATCTTGCCGGAATGGCTTTGCGGGTCATAGCCGAAATGGTCGACGACCTTGGCAATCTTGTCGCGCAACAGCGGAATATCCGCCGCCTGCCGCGTATAGGCGGTCGAGGTGAACAGCCCGACGATGCGCAATTCGCCCGTCACATTGCCATCCGCGTCGAAACGCTTGACCCCGATATAGTCCATATAGGCGCGGCGATGGACGACCGATTTCACATTGGCCTTGGTCACCAGCAGGAAGTCCGGCCCATCGAGGAAGGCGAGGATCTCGGGCGTGGTCAGCACGCTGTCGTTGCCCTGCCGCAGCACCCGCACATCCGGGTTCGACAGGATGCCCAGGCCCTTGCCCTTGCCGCGCTCGACCTTGGCCTGCTCGCCCTTGCCGGAATAGGTGAATTCGCGCATGCCGAGGAAGGTGAAGTTGTTGTCGCGCAGCCAGCGCAGAAAGGCCAGCGCCTCGTCCTGATCGCCCTTGCGGCGGCCGGCGTCATGGGTCTCCATCTCGTGCATGGCCTGATCCAGCAGCGCGGTCATTTCCGGCCAGTCCTGCACCGCCTGATGCACCTGATCGAGCACCTCGCCGACGCGCCGGGCCAGTTCGCGGGCCTCGGCCGGGGTCAGTTCCGACAGGTGGATCTGGATATGGCTGATGCGATGGGCGGGATCGACATCCTCATCGGGGTCAAACAGCGTGATCGGCTTGCCCGGCTGCACCACCAGAATCGGATGCACCGCCAGATGGATGTCGCGATGTGTGCTGGTCACCTCGCCCATGATGGAATCGTAGAGAAAGGGCATGTTGTGCTCGGTCACGGCGATGACCGATACCGGGGTGCCACCCGGCGTGACACCCGGCAAGGTGTCGATGCTGACCCGCGGCTTGCCGCCATCCCAGGCGCGGATCTCGTTGCGGGCATGGGCCGCGACCAGCGCCATCATTTCAGGGGTATAGGCCTCAAGGTCGTCCTTGCTGGCGCGCTTGAACAGGATTTCCGGGTCGAGCGACCGGTCGCCCGCCGCCTCGGCGATCTTGCGCGCGCTGTCGATCCGCTTGTCGCGTTTCCCGCCCATACTGGTTGCCATGACACCTTCCCCCTCATTGACCCGCAGAAAGAGAGGCGATCCATGACCGGACGCCTGCGGGAATATCGCTCTGGCCGTGTGTTCGGTCCTCTCCTCCCGGTCATGATCCGGGGGTTTGCACAGATTTTCAACTCGATTCACGGCATTTTCGGCAGAACTTAGCCGGGCCGGATTAAGGCCAGGTTAATGCAGCCAAAGCGTCTGAGGGCAGGGCGCGACCATATTTCCCGGGGCAGGACATGGCCGAAAGGGGCGGCCCGTCAAGGGCCGCCCGGTCTGGTAGGCTCAGCCGGGATAATCGGCCAGCAGCGCCTCGGCCGCCAGCCGGCCAAGCGCGTTCGAGGCCAGGGGGCTGTCGCCGGTCAGCAATTTGCGGTCGCGATGGACCTGGCCGGTGATGCCTTCGTTCAGCACCTTGATCCCCAGCTTTTCCAGCGACTCGGCCAGAAGCCAGCGCAGATGGCCGGGGATATAGCCGATATCGACATTCGCGCCCTCGTCCAGCGCGTCGGGGAAGACGCAGATCGAATAGCCCTTGTAGGGATAGTCGGCCGGGTCCTCGTCCACCGCCAGCGCCAAAAGGCCGGCAGGGCCGTGACAGAGCGTGATCACATAGCGGTCGTTCTTGATCGCCCAGTCCAGCGCCTGCTTGAGGTCCAGCGCAAAGGGCAGCCCGTTCAGCGCGCCATGACCGCCCGGCACCAGCACGCCCACGTAATCGTCCAAGGATCCGGCCAGCACATCGGCCAGTTTCTTCGGCTGTTTGAACTTGGGCAGATAGCGGGCGTAGAAGGCCTTGACCGCCTCGTCCTGCGAGGGCATCGCCCACATCTCGAACTTGACCGGGTTGCCCGACAGCGTCGTCACCTCGATCTCGAAGCCTGCCTTGTCCAGATGCATCATCGGCAGCATCGTCTCGACCGGGTGGTTGCCGCTGGAGAACATGGTGCCGTTCTTCATCAGCACATAGCGTTCGTCGGTGGCTACCATCAGGATCTTTTTGCCGCCCTTATGCGGGGCCGCGTAATCCGCGCCGTCGAAATCGGTCTTGGGGGGAATGTATTGCGACAGTGAATAGGGCGAGGGGAACCAGGCGTTTTCCTCGGCCGGGTCGGCAACCGGGGCGCGGCTGAGTGCGTCTGTATTGCTCATTTTTCTGTCCTTTCCAGAAAGCGGAACACGCGTCGGTGACAAGGAATATGTATCGGATATGGGCGATACAAGTCCGCATGCGGGCCGGTCGCGCCGCGCGGCGCGGGGCCATTCGGGGCTTGATCCCGCCGGCCCGCGGTGCTTTTAGGACAACCAAGCCAGCCAGCCGCCAGCCCGATCCCCGACACGACCGCTCTGCCGTGCCCATAGCCCTGCCGATTTCTCTCTCTTGGCCTGGGATGGGCGCGGCAGAATGCAACGCCGCAGTCCCAGGCACAGGAGCGACGCATGACAAGCTTGACCCGCATGATATCGTGCATGGCCGCCGTCATGCTTTCGCCTGGTCTTGCCGCACCCGCCTTTGCGCAGGCGACGCTGGAGGTCGTGACCCCGGTCACCAGCTGCGCCAGCCTGACCGCCATGGGCGGGCAGGGCAATACCATCACCCAAGCGGTCGAGACGACCAGCAACGGCATTCCCGTCTGCTCGGTCACCGGCCGCATCGCGCCCGAGATCAATTTTCAGGTCCTGCTGCCCCTGAAAAGCTGGAGCCAGCGCTACCTGCAGGTCGGCTGCGGCGGGCTTTGCGGGCGGATCACGCTGGAATCGGGGGCCTCGGCCGGCTGCGCGCTGCTGAATGACGGCGGCTTCGTCATGGCCGCGACCGATATGGGCCACTCGGCGCAGGATGAAAGCTGGGGGCTGGATGCGCAGAAGCGATCAGACTTCGCATGGCGGGCGCAGCATCTGACCGCCGGGGCCGCCCGGGCGCTGATCCGCGCCTTTTACGGTCAGGACGCGGCCTATAGCTATTTCAACGGCTGCTCGGATGGCGGGCGCGAGGCGCTGATGCAGGCCATGCGTTTCCCCGACGATTTCGACGGCATCATTGCCGGGGCTCCGGCGATGCTGTTTCAGGTCCAGAACACGCTCTTTCACGGCTGGCAGGCGCGGGCGAATACCGATGCGGCGGGCAAGATCATCCTGACCTCGGCCCGGCTGCCCGTGCTGCACAAGGCAGTGGTCGCGGCCTGCGACGGGCTGGACGGGGTCAGGGACGGGCTGATTGCCCAGCCGGCCCTGTGCGAGTTCGACCCGGCCAGCATCACCTGCGCTGACGGTGCCACCGACCCCGCCACCGACCCCGCCGCCTGCCTGACCCCGGCCGAGGCCGAGGTGGCGCGCAAGTTCTACGCCGGTCCGCAGGATGCCGGGAATGGCGCCTTTCTGACCGCCGGCCAGCCGCTTTACGGGTCGGAACTGAACTGGCAGGGCGTCTATGTCGCCGATACGCCCGATGGTGCGATCATGTCGCCAATGGCTGCCCTTCCGGTGCTGCGCTATCTGGCCTTTGCCACCGAAAACCCGGATTTCCAGCTCAAGGACCTGCAATTCACCACCGCGACGCTGGACGCGCTGCGCCCGCGCCATGGGCTGTTTGATGCGACAAACCCCGACCTTTCGGCCTTTGCCGAGGCGGGCGGCAAGCTGATCCTGTGGCACGGGCTGGCCGATCCCCATATCGCGCCCGCCAATACCGCCGCCCTGCACGAGGCGATGATCGGCCAGTTGGGCGCCGACCGCGTCGAGGGGTTCGAGCGCCTGTATCTTCTGCCCGGCGTCAGCCATTGCGGCGGTGGCGAGGGGCCGGGCAATCTGAACCTGCTCAGCGCGATGATGGCCTGGGTCGAAACCGGCGCGGCGCCCGATGCGATCCTGACCGCGACCAGCCCCGAGGCCTCGGGCTTTGGCCAGCCAGACGACATGACGGGCGACGTGACGGGCGGCCCGGCCGGCCGCCGCGCGCCCATGGCCCTGCCCGGCGTGACGCCCCTGCCGGCGATGACGCGCCCGGCCTATCCCTATCCCCATGTCGCCCGCCTGAACGGCACCGGCGATCCCACGCAGGCGGCAAGCTGGACCAAGGGTCCGGCCGCGCCGATCCTGCGGCTGCGCGACTGGCCCGGTGCCGATTTCTTCGCGCCCTATGAATGGCTGGAATGACCGGCCCCACAGCAAGGAAACCACATGCCTGACGACAGCCTGACGGTCATCACGCCCCGCATCGAGCGGGTCAGATACGAGATCCGCCGCCGCGAACTGGCCATCGCCGACGTATCGCGGCTGACCCCGCACATGATCCGCGTCACGCTCCGGGGCGAGGAACTGGCCGATTTCGCCAGCGCCGCCGCCGATGATCATATCAAGGTCTTTGTGCCGGGCGCGGATGGCGAGGCCGAGACCCGCGACTATACCCCCCGCGCATTCGACACCGCGCGGCGCGAGCTGGTGATCGATTTCGTCGATCACGGCGACGGCCCGGCTTCGAGCTGGGCGCGCGAGGCCCGCGTGGGCGGCACGCTCAGGATCGCCGGGCCGCGCGGCTCGCGCGTCATCGCCGGCGATATCCGGAACTGGGTTTTCATCGGCGACGAGACCGCGCTGCCGGCCATCGGCCGCTTTGTCGAGGAACTGCCCGCGGGCACGCGCGCCACCGCGATCGTCGCCGTCCCCGGACCTGCCGATGAGCAGCAACTGGAAAGCGCCGCCGAACTGGACCTGCGCTGGCATCACCGCCCGCTGGCCGAGGCGGCCGATCCGGCGCCGCTGCTCAAGGCGCTGCGCAATCTGTCGCTGGCGCCCGACACCTTCGTCTGGATCGCCGCTGAGGCGGGGGTGGCGCGCGCGCTGCGCACGGAACTGCTGGGGCGCGGCCATCCGCCGACATGGCTCAGGGCGGCCGGATACTGGGTCGAGGGCCAGGTCGATGCCTCGGATCAGGAAATCCTTGACTGAGCCGGCGCGCCGCCCGGCCGGCATCGCAAGGATCGCAAGACCCCATTGGAGCCGGCCGCGCTCCATATTAAGATCGCGGCCATGACACAGCCGCGACCCATCTGGACCGACTCCGCCCTGCGCCTTGAAGCCCCGACCAGCCTTGGCGCGGTTCCCGTCGTTGTGGCCTCAACTGATGACACACCCAAGGGCACGGTGCTTCTGGTGCATGGCCGCAATGGCGCGCCGGGGCAGGCCCAGATCGCCGAGATCGCCGAGGCCTATCTGGCCCGTGGCTGGCGCGTCGCCGCGCCGGAACTGCCCCATTCCATCGCGCTGCCGGATTCGGGACCCTCGGATCAGGTGACCTTCAGCGGCCATACGCAGGCCGCCGCCGGGGTCTGGGCGTGGCTGGCCGCGACATGGCCCGATCAGCGCCGCGCTCTGGCCGGCCACAGCATCGGCGCCTTTGCCATCGCCCATCTGGCCGGCGACGACCCGGATACGGATCACATCCTTGCGGTTTCGCCGCCCTTGTCGGGCATGGTGCTTTTGTCGGCGCGGGTGGCGATGGGGCCCGACGCGGTCGAGGCCGTCAAGCGCGAGGCGCCGCTTTTCCATGCCGAGATGCCCGTGGCCGATGCCGCCCCGGCGCTGGCCCGCAGCGCTGCGCCGCTGGCGGTGGTGACCGGGGCCGAGGACGGGCTGGTGCGCCTGCATGACGCCCGCGCCTATTTCAACGCCGCGCCGAACGGGCGGTTTTTCGGGGCGCTGCCGAATGAGCATCATTGCCCGGCCGGCGCCGCCTGCGGGCAGATGCTGGCGGCGGCCTTGACGGCGCTTGGTGTCTGAGGCTCAGGCGATCATCGGGTCCAGATAGGGCGCGGTGAACCCCAGCGCCCGCAAGCCGCGCTGAATCTCCGGCCGGCCCGAGACCAGCCGCCACAAGAGGCCCGAGCGGTAATTCTCCAGCCCGATGACGATGGGGGCCTGGTCGATGGCCAGCCGGCTTTCCGCCACCCAGTCCCGCGTCGGGCAAAAGGCATCGACGAAACCCGCCTCGCCCCAGATCCGCTCGCCCAGATCGTCATGCAGGTGGCGCAGCACCGGCATCGCCTCGGCGGGGGCAAAGGGGAATGACCCAAGCGCCGCCGTGGGGGTGATGGTGCCGGTATCCTCGGTCGGCGAATGGGCGACATAGCCGCCGGGATCGTCGCTGGCGGTCAGGCCCCAGCAATCGGGGCCGTAGCCTGCCCAGCCGCCGGGATTGGTCAGGCAATGGTGGCGGTTGACCAGCGCATGCGCCCGCGCCTGCACGCCGTAATCGGCATAGGCGTCGCGCAAGCCGCGCGGGTCGATGCCCAGAAACGGGTATTGCGACAGAAACAGCGGCCCGCCCCAATCGGGGCCCAGCGGCAGCACGGTGCCGCCATAGTCGCGGCCATTGCGGAAGGCCGGGGCCATGGCCCAGCTTTGGTGATAGGAACTTGCTGGGATCGGATGGCTGCGCGAGCCGGCACCAAGGACAAAGACCGGAAATGCCTCGTTCCAGCCCCGGATCGGCAGGGCATGGGGCGGCCAGGGGCGGTCGGGGTGATGATGCCACATGACCGCACCATCCTCGCGCAGATGCGCGGCCCAGTTCACCGACTCATAAAGCGCCTCGATGCGCTGGACGATGGCCGGTTCCTCGGGGAAGAACGCCGCCGCGCCCAAAAGCCCCAGCATCAGGAAGGCCGTCTCGACCAGATCGCCGCCATCATCGCCCGGCGCGAAGGGCTGCACGCGCCCGGTGGTGCCGTTCATGAAATGGGGGAAAACACCGTTGAAACTGTCGGCCTGTTCCAGAAAGCCGACCAGCCGCTCGACCCGGTCGAGGATCTCGCGCCGGGGACGCCAGCCGCGCTCGGCGGCGACGATCTGCGCCAAAAGGCCAAAGCCGGTGCCGCCGGTGCAGACGGTTTCAAGCATGTCATAGCCAAAGGCGCCGGCGCTGCGCTCGCGGGCCATGCCGCTGACCGGATGGCTCCAATCCAGAAAATAGAGCGCCGTCGCCTGCGCCACGCGGTCGCGCAGGGCCGCGTCGTCAAGTCCAAGGATCAGTCGAGCCATGTCAGTTCTACCGTCTGGGTGTCGCGGCTGTTCGGGCCGACATGCAACTGGATCAGGCCGGGGTCGCGCACCCATTCGGCAGCCTCAAGCGCGGGGGCGACGGGATAGGCGAATTGCCCGGCGCTGATGGCAAAGACCACCTCGCAGCTTTGGCCCGGTGCCAGCGTGACCTGCCGGAAATCGATCAGCGCGCGGCCGGGCAGGGTCCGGCGCGCGATGGGGTCGCTGGCGTAAAGCTGCACGGTCTCGATCGCCTCGGCCTGCCCGGTGTTTTCCAGCGCGATGCGCAGCTCGACCGTCTGGCCGGCCTCGGCGCTGTCTTGCGACAGGCTCGGGGCGCCATAGGCGATCTGCCCATAGCCAAGGCCAAAGCCAAAGGGGAAACGCGGCGCGTCGTCGGGCATGTCCAGCCAGCCGGTGCGGAACTTGGCGAAGCGGCCCTGATAGGGCCGGCCGGTCGGGTCGCTGGCATAAGACAGCGGCACCTCGCCCGGATGTGCGGGCAGGGTCATGGCGAGCCGCCCCGAGGGCGATGCCGCGCCGAAGAGCAGATCGGCCACGCCCTCGGGCCCGGCGATGCCGCCATGCCATGCGTAAAGGACGGCGTCGGCCTCGGCGATGATACCGCCAAGCGCCAGCGGGCGGCCGGCGAAAACCACCACGACCAGCGGCCGGCCCGTCGCCGCCAGCGCCGCGATCAGCCGCCGCTGCGGCGCGGGCAGGTCCGGGGACAGCCGCGACGAGGATTCGCCGGCATGTTCCTTGGCCTCACCCACCGCGGCGATCACCACATCCGCCGCCAGCGCCGCCTCGACCGCCTCGGCGATCAGCTCATCCTCGGGGCGGGGGTCCTGGGAGACGGTCACGCCATGGACGTTCAGCCGCCCGACCAGCCAATCCTCATCGACGATATTGGCGCCCCATGCGCGGGCGGGGGGCTGGCCGGTCAACGCCGCCACCGCCTCGTGCAGCGGCACGACATCCTCGGCCCTGCCCGAGACCGCCCATGTGCCCAGCATGTTGGCCCGGTCGGCGGCGAAGGGCCCGATCAGCGCCACGTCGATATCGGATGAGAGCGGCAGAACGCCGTCGTTTTTCAGCAGGACGGCGGCGCGGGCGGCGGCCTTGCGGGCCAGCAGCCGCCCCGCCTGCCGCGAGGGCGCGGGTACGGTCCCATCCATCCCCCGGAATGGGTCGTCAAGCAGCCCCAGCCGTGCCTTGAAGGTCAGCACCCTGAGGCAGGCGCGGTCGATCAGCTGGGCGATCTGCTCCGGCGAAAGGCTCAGCCCGGCATCGGGCGCGACCAGCCCGTCGCGGGCCAGCGCCGGCAGCTCGCGCAGGAAATCCTCGCCCACCATGTCCATGTCGACGCCGGCATGGATCGCGCGCGCGACGACCGTTGCCGCCGCGCCAAGCCCGTGCGGCACCAGTTCGGCGACGCCGGTATAATCCGAGACCACCAGCCCGTCGAAGCCGGTCTGGCCGCGCAGCCAGCCCTCAATCAGCTGGCCGTTGGCGTGCATCGGCACCTTGTTGACGGCGTTGAAGGACACCATGACGCTGGCCGCGCCCGCCGCCACCCCGGCCGCGAAAGGCGGCAGGTAGAGCGACAGCAGATCCTCCCATGCGAGGCTGACATTGTCATAATCGCGGCCGCTTTCGGGCGCGCCATAGGCCACGAAATGCTTGAGACAGGCCGCAACCCGCCCCGCCCCGCCGATATCGCGGCCCTGAAACCCGCGCGTGGCGGCGGCGGCAAGGCGCGAGGCCAGCAAGGGATCCTCGCCCGGGCCTTCGGCCACACGGCCCCAGCGGGCATCGCGGCTGACATCGATCATCGGCGCATAGACCTGATGCAGCCCCTCGGCTGCGGCCTCGGCTGCGGCGAAAGCAGAAGTTTCCTCGATCAGATCCGGGTCCCAGCTGCAGGCCAGCGCGATATTCAGCGGGAATACGGTGCGGTGGCCATGGATGACGTCCTCGGCAAAGAACAGCGGGATCTTCAGGCGCGATCCGGCCAGCGCGCGTTCCTGCATGGCGCGGGCGGTGGCCAGCGATTTCGTTCCGAAGATCGCGCCGACCTGCCCGGTATCCAGCCGCGCGGCCAGCGAGGTGGGCTGTTTCGCGCCGGTCACCAGCCCTTCGCCGGCGGCCAGCAGGTTGAGTTGGCCGATCTTTTCGCAAAGCGTCATCTGCGCCAGCAGGCGGGCGGCAATATCGTGATGGCTCAAGCAGTTCCCCCTGTCGCCCGACGCTTATTCGGCCGCGTGCCGGATGGCGTAGAAATCCGTTCCGAGAATGGGAGAAAGCTGCCCGATGCCATTGCGGATGTCGAGGGCCGAGACATAGAAGGGCGTGCCGTCGGGTTCGGTCGGCGTCGTCTCGCCATGCAGGACCGCCAGCACCGCCGTCTGCGGCAGGCATTCGCGCAGCGTCTGGTGAAAATCGGCGACCGCATCCACGTCCAGCGCCGCCGTGGCCTCATCCAAGAGCAGGATATCGGGCTTGGCCAGCAGGATGCGGGCCAGGACCAGCCGTTGTTTCTGGCCGCCCGACAGCACATTGCGCCAGATCCGGCCCTGATGCAGCACGCTGTCGAGGCAATGGATGAATTCGCCCAGCCCGACCCGCGACAATGCGGCGGCGGCACTGATGTCGGAATGCTGTTCGGGATGGTCGGGATAGGTCACCAGCGCCTTCAGCGTCAGCCGGTCGGGCAGGTCGCTGTCCTGCCCGGCAAAGAACATCCGCGCGCCCTCGTGCATCGCGACCCGGCCGGCGCCATAGGGCCAGATCCCGGCCACGGCCTTGAGCAGGCTGCTTTTGCCGCAGCCGTTCTGGCCGCGCAGGCAGACCCGGTCGCCGGGATAGAGCCGCAGTCCGGGCACGCTGAGGAAGGCGGCGGTATCATGGCCGCGATGGTGCAGGCGCAGCTCTTCGAGCGCCAGCAGCGGCCCGGTGGGGCGGCGGGTGCGCTCGAACTGGCTGATGCCGGTTTCGGCATAGAATTCCTGACGCCGGCGCACGCGCTCGATCGCCTCGGCCAGCTCGTTCAGCCGCGCGCCGTTGGCCTTGAGCGTGGCGATGGCGGGCATGACATTGATGAACCATGAGACATCGCCGATCAGTTCCGCCGTCAGCTCGCCGCTGGCGGCGAAATCGCGAAAACTGAGGCTGCCGGCCATATAGGCGGGCAGGGCGGGCAGATAGGCCAGCAGGCGCGAGGACAGGAAATTATAGACATTGGTGAACATCATCATGCCGGCGCCCAGCCAGTTCTGCTTGCCCCAGACCTGATCCAGTTCCGAATAAAGCTGGCCGTTGACCCGGCTTTGCGCGCGCTCGCCCTTGGCGGCGGCCAGACGGCCGACACGGCCCAGCATGCTGCCCCATTCGCCCCGCCATGCGCCGTCACGCCGCTGGCGCTGGATGCTGAGCCTTTCGATGAGGCGCCCCAGTTTCCAGGCGATATAGGTGATGCAGGGCACATAGACCGCGACCAGAACCAGCGCCAGCAGCGCCGAGCCATAGCTGCCCGGCACCAGATCGACGCGCGCCGCAAGACCGGCGCCGAACCAGCCCTCAAGCGCGGCATTGGCCTGCGCCCCCCAGCGGTCAAGGAAGGGCACCGGCTGGCTGCGCTCGAGCAGCGCGACCGACACGAAATAGATCGAGGTCACCGCCCCCCAAAGCCCCATGGCCAGCCCGATCAGGCCGCCATAGAGGCCGGACGAGCATTCGTCGATCCGCTGGTCGATGGCATCGGGCATGCGCGGCGTGCCGCCCGGCTCGGAGCGGTCGCTCATCAGGTCAAAGGCGATGCGTTCATCCGACAGGATCGCATTGTTGAAGCGCGCGACCAGCCAGCCGCGCGCGCGCCGGTGCAGCGTGGCCGAGACATAATGACGAAACGCGATCCCGGCGGCGCGGGCGACGAAAATCCCCAGATATGCGGCAGCGGCCAGCAGCACCACCTGCCCCGGATCGGCCGAGGCATCCGCCGAATGGAAATTGGCCAGCGAGGCAAGGAAATCGGCACTGGCGAGGGCGACCCAGACACTGGCCTTGCTGAGCAGGGTGGTGATCACGATGATGATGGCGGTCAGCAGCCATGCCTCGCGCCAGCGTTCGGACAGCCAGTATGCTGACAATAGCCCCCAGAATCCAGTTAACCTTTTCACGCGCGCTACCTTTTCACTGCCGCGACACGACCTCTCCATCCCACGATGACACGAAATCATCTGCAGGCCGTTAACGGCATATTTTCTGGCATGTTCTGACCGTTTTCGGCGATTTTCGCTTTTGCGGCCAATCTATGGATTCAGCATAGCAAACAAAAACATCGGCGGTAAATCGCCGACACTGCCACCTGTCCATTTATACTAAGCGGCCATCCAACTGTCACATGATGGCAACGGTTTTAGGTTACCGCCGAATCGCGCGCCGCAGGCCCGTCGCGGCGCCGATATTCCCCGTGCAGGCGGCGGGGCGGCCCCGATCGGCGGCCTTGATAGATTGGCCGAAGGCTGCAACGCTGATCGCCGCGCATCTTCGATCCACGCTGCAGAAGGAACCCCCGGATGAGCCTGAAAGCCCTTGTCGTTCGCCGGGACGGCGACAGTATCCGCCGCGCCGTCGAGGAACTTGACGACGACACCCTGCCCGAGGGCGAGGTGAC
>JAGPGI010000001.1:0-21304 GCA_018056045.1 Paracoccus sp. (in: a-proteobacteria) | reverse complement strand
TCGATCCACGCTGCAGAAGGAACCCCCGGATGAGCCTGAAAGCCCTTGTCGTTCGCCGGGACGGCGACAGTATCCGCCGCGCCGTCGAGGAACTTGACGACGACACCCTGCCCGAGGGCGAGGTGACCGTCGATGTCGAATATTCGACCATCAATTACAAGGATGGCCTGTGCCTGACCGGGCAGCGCGGACTGGTGCGCGATTATCCCCATGTGCCGGGCATCGACTTTGCCGGCACCGTGCGCGCCTCGTCCGAGGACCGCTTCAAGCCCGGCGACAAGGTGATCCTGACCGGCTGGGGCGTCGGCGAAACCCGCTGGGGCGGCTATGCCAGCCGCGCTCGCGTCAAGGCTGGCTGGCTGGTGCCCTTGCCCGAGGGGCTGAGCACGCGGCAGGCGATGGCCGTCGGTACCGCCGGCCTGACCGCGATGCTCTCGATCATGGCGCTGGAGGAACATGGGCTGACGCCCGCCGCGGGCGAGGTTCTGGTGACCGGCGCTTCGGGCGGGGTCGGCTCGGTCGCGATCGCGCTTCTGGACGCGTTGGGGCATGAGGTCGCCGCCGTGACCGGCCGCCCCGAGAATGACGGCTACCTGCGTCGTCTGGGCGCCCGGACGATCATTGCGCGCACCGAACTGGCCATGCCCACCGACCAGCCGCTGGAGGGCGCGCGTTGGGCGGCCTGCATCGACTCGGTCGGAGGCGCGATGCTGGCGCGGGTGCTGGGGCAGTTGCGCTATGGCGCCTCGGTCGCGTCCGTGGGGTTGGCGGGCGGGGCCGAACTGTCGACGACGGTGCTGCCCTTTCTGCTGCGCGGGGTGAACCTGCTGGGCATCGACTCGGTCTATCAGCCCTTGCCCCGGCGCCTCGCGGCATGGGAGCGGCTGGCCCGGACGCTGCCGCCCCCGCTTCTGGACCTTGCCACGCGCGAGGTCACGCTGGAGGAGGTGGTCGATCTGGGCGACGACATCCTGCAGGGCAAGCTGACCGGGCGGACCGTCGTGCGGCTGGACGCGGGATGAAACCCCGGCGCCGATGCCTGCCGCATCCCTGCCGGCGCAAATGGCGGCGATCGCAGTCCTTCGGCGGGGGATTTCAATTTCCTTCGCGACATGCATAAAGACGCTCATTGCATTTTTACAAGTTGACCTTTGTGGCGAAGGGATGATTTCGAAGTTGGCCGACGACACGACCAGACCTCCCCGGCGTATGCTGCGCGACGCGACGCCAGCCGAGTTGTTCGGCGCGATTCCGCAATTGTCGGAGCTGGTCAAGCTGCGGCCGCGTCCCGAAGATGACGGGCTGAGCTTTCTGGCCCGGCTGCGCGCCTCGACCACGCCCGAAGAGGCGGTGACCTATACCGCCTTTGCCGCCCTGCCCGGCGCGGCGGCGGGCTGGGGCTATGAATG
Source organism: Paracoccus sp. (in: a-proteobacteria) (assembly GCA_018056045.1). Classification (GTDB taxonomy): domain Bacteria; phylum Pseudomonadota; class Alphaproteobacteria; order Rhodobacterales; family Rhodobacteraceae; genus Paracoccus. The sequence continues at coordinate 19,895 of JAGPGI010000001.1, read as the reverse complement.
CCTGCGCCTGATGGCCGATCATCTGCAGCCGCAGGAACGCCAGATGATGCAGCGTATCGCGACCTGGCTGGCCGAACCCTCGACCCGGCAACGCCACGAGATCATGCGCGAGGCGCTTTGGGCGCCGACCCGCAGCCCCTCGGTGCTGCTGGCGCTGGCGGTGGGCTGGTCCACGGGCAGCCCGGCCCCGAACGACCCCGAGCGCGCGCCGATCCACAAGACCCCGGTGGCGCTGAACAGCGCGGTCCTGTCCTGTCTGTCGCGGGCGCAACTGTCGCGGCGCTCGTATTATCTTGCCCGATTCCTCGATATGGCCGAGGCGCTGTTCCGCGCCTATTGATGTGACATGACCCTGACCCTTCAGATCGAAAACTTTCATGTGCTGGACGATGGCGGCCCGGTCAGCATCCTGGTGCCGGAAAGCGGCATTCAGGTCGGCCGCCGCTCGGGCATGAACTGGGTGCTGCCCGATGCCAGCCGCTATATCTCGGGCCATCATTTCGATGTCAGCCATGACGGCACCAGATGGTGGCTGCATGACCGCTCGACCAACGGCACCTTTCTGCAGGGGCACCGGCACCGGCTGGACGGCCCGCATGCGCTGAACCACGGCGACCGCTTTCAGGTCGGCCAATATGTCATCGTGGCGATGTTCGACCTGCCGCAGGCACAGGCGATGACGCCGGGCTCGCTGCCCGAGCACCGCATGGACAGCCCCGTCGACGAGCCGGTGACCGATGATCCCTGGGCGATGGGTTCGGTCCATGACCCGATCGAGGTCTATCCGGCCGAGATCGTCCGCCGCGGCCCCGATTTCGCCCGCGACTTCGTGCCCTTCCCGACCGTGCCCCCCAGCGCGCCCGCAGCGGCGGCGCCGGCAGCACCCGGCCCGGCACCCGGTCCCAAACCTGCGCCCGCGCCGCAGGCGCCCGCCGCCGCCGACCCTTCGGCGGTGCTGCGCGCCTTTTGCGAGGGGGCAGGGCTGTCGATCGAATATTCCCAGAACGTCGCCCCCGAGGATCTGGCGCGCAATCTGGGGCAGGCGCTGCGCGCTGCGACCACCCATATCATGGCCGCCCTGCAGGACCGCGCCGCCGCCCGCCACTTTACCCGCGCCGGCGAGCGCACGATGCGCGGCGCCACCGACAACAATCCGCTGAAATTCCTGCCCGATGCCGAACAGGCGATGGATGCGCTGTTCCTGCGTCCGCGCGCCGGCTTCCTGACCGGGGCCGACGGCTTTGACGCCGCGCTCTGGGATCTGCGCCGCCATCAAAGCGCGCTGTTTGCCGCCCTGCAGCCCGCCCTGCTGGGGCTGGTCGAGGATCTGGACCCCGGCAGGATCGACGTCGATGTCAAGGGCGGCGCCCTGATCGGCAACCGCAAGTCCCGCGCCTGGGACGAGTTCGTGACGCGCTGGGACGCCAAGACCGCCAGCGAGAACGGCTTGCTCGACGAATTCATCCGCCTGTTCGCGCAGGCCTACCGCAAGGCGCATGATCGCGAAGGTCTTCCCGACTAAGTCCCAAACCGGCGCAAATGAGGCCACGATTTGTCTGATTTCAACCTTCTGGATCCCGTTTCGCCCGAAAGCCCCTGCGGCCCGGATCTGGAGCGGCAGGACGACCCGGACTTTCTGGACTATTACTTCGAGGCGGAATCGCGGCTGCCCGAGCGCTATTTCACCCCCGGCCTGAACCCGGACGGGCGCGATGATCGCCTGTTTGATCCGCGCTCGGTCGATCTGCCGGCAGAAACCAGGGCCATCAATGGCTTGCTGAAACGTTCCCGCGATCTGCGGCTGCTGAGCCTGCTGGCGCGCTTTCAGATTCTGGCCGGCCGGCTCGAGGAATTCTCGGCCACGCTCGAGGATATCGCGGCAGTCATGGCACAATGGCCCGAGGCGCTGCATCCGGTCGGAGCCGACCGCCGCGCCGCCATCGATTCGCTCAACAGCCAGCCCAGCTCGGTGATGCCGCTGCTGCATTTGTCGATTTTGCCCAACTCCGAAGTGACGCTACGTCGTTTTATGGTGGTTTCCGGCAAGGTGCCGGCGCGCGCCTCGGAAGGCGATCTCGAGGGCACGGATTTTCTGGGGCCGCTGCGTCTTGAAGCCAATCAACGCGCGGTTGTGGCGGCCCATGACCGCCTGAACCGCGCCGCTGATGCGCTGCACCGCATCCAGAAGCTGGCGGCCGGCCATCCCGACACGCCGCTGCATCTGGATCTGGCCGCGCTGCGAACCGCCATCGCCGACACGCAGGGGATGATCGCCACCGCCCGGCCCGAACTGCGGCCGTGGTCGGCGAGCACCGCGCCCGAGATCCCCGCAACCCCGGATGCCGCCCCTGATAGCGGCGCCCCCGGCGCCATCCAGTCGCCCCCGACGGCGGCGACGGCGCCGGTCGTGACGCTGAAAATCGCCAATCGAGCCACGGCCTCGGCGGCGCTGGACGCGGCGCGCGGCTGGCTTGCGACGCAGGAGCCCTCATCCCCGGCGCTGATGCTGGTGACGCAGGCGCGCGCCCTGATCGGCAAGCCGCTGGTCGAGGCCATCGAGGTCCTGATGCCGCGCGAGGCCAGCGGCGCGACGCTGCGGGTCGGGCAGGGCAGCCCGTTCCTGCTGCCGATGGACCGGCTCAAGGCGCTGACCCAGAGCGGGCTGGAGGGACAGGCCGACAACCCGGCCATGGCCGTGCAGTTGCCACCCATTACCCAGCGCGGCGAACTTGTCGGTAAATTACTTGAGGTTGAACGCTATTTCGCAACCTGCGAGCCGGCCAGCCCGGTGCCTTTGCTGCTTGCCAAGGCACGCGAAATGCTCGACAAGTCATTCGACGCTATCATAGCCGAATTACTGGCTTCCCCGGCGCAATCCGGTCAGGCCTGATCTGTGTTTTGGGGAATTGACTCGGTGGAAGTTTTAAAGTTTGCCTTGCGCAGTGGAGGATTGATCTGATGGCATCGGACAAATCGACCGACTTTCTCAAGCGTAACCGCCCGCCGCGGGTGAATATCTCGTATGAGGATCCCTACGATTCGGAAAAGATGGTGGAGCTGCCCTTTGTTCTGGGCGTGATGTCCGATCTTTCCGGCAATGCCTCGGAAGTCGAAAAGCCCGACATGGAAGAGCGCGACTTTGTCGATGTGACTGCCGCGACGCTTGACGACTACATGAAAAGCATCGCCCCCGGCCTGTCCTTCAACGTCGAGAACAAGCTGGGCGAGGGCGAGGGCCGCATGGGCGTCTCGCTGAAATTCGAGAACATGGACGATTTCAACCCGGCCGCTGTCGCCAGCCAGATCCCGGCGTTGAAAAAGCTGCTTGAGGCGCGCCAGCATCTGGCCAACCTGCAGCGCTACATGAATTCCAAGCCCAAGGCTCAGGACCAGATCCGCAAGCTGCTGAACGACCCCGAGCTGATGGCGGCGCTGGCCGAGCGGGAACAGAAGAAATCGGCTGACGGAGAGGATAGCTGATGGCGAAGGAAACGCAGGCCCGGGCCGCCGAGGCCGGTGCCCTTACCGGCCTGGACGAATTTTCGGACATTCTGAAACAGACCATCAAGCCGCGCACCGACGTCGCCGCCAAGGAGGTCGATAACGCCGTTATCGCCCTGGTGCGCGAGGCGCTGGACGATGAGACCCTGATCGCCGATGACGTGATCGACACCATCGACGCGATGCTGTCGAAGCTGGATCAGAAGCTGACCGAACAGCTCAACGAGGTCATCCACGACGAGGAGTTCCAGAAGCTGGAATCCTCGTGGCGCGGGCTGGCCTACACGGTCAACAACTCCGAGACCGACGCCTCGCTGCGCGTCAAGGTGATGAACGTCTCGAAGAAAGAGCTGCAGCAGTCGATGCGGCGCTATCCGGGCGCGAAATGGGACAAGTCGCCCCTGAACATGCGCGTTTACGAGGCCGAGTTCGGCACGCTGGGCGGCAAGCCCTTTGGCGCGCTGATCGGCGACTATTACTTCGACCACGGCACCGCCGATGTGGCGCTTTTGCGCGACATCTCAAAGGTGGCGGCGGCGGCGCATGCGCCTTTTCTCTCGGCAGCGGCGCCCGAGCTTCTGGGCATGGACAGCTGGACCGAACTCTCCACGCCTCCGGACCTGTCCGAGATCTTCGAGACCCCGGATTACGCCGCCTGGAACGGCCTGCGCGATTCCGAGAATTCGCGCTATGTGGCGCTGGTCGCGCCGCGCGTCCTGTCGCGCGAACCCTACGGCCAGGGCTCGAGTTCGGTGGTCGAGGAGTTCAACTTCGAAGAGCAGACCGACGGTCACGAGGGCAAGAAATATGCCTGGATGAACGCGGCCCATGCGATGGCGGTGAACATCAACCGCGCGCACAAGGACCATGGCTGGACGGTGCAGATCCGTGGCGTGCAGTCGGGCGGCGAGGTGCTGAACCTGCCGACGCATAACTTTGATACCGGCGATGGCTCCAAGGACCTGAAATGTCCGACGGAGGTATCAATCACCGACCGCCGCGAGGCGGAACTGTCGAAGGCCGGGCTGATCGGCCTGATCCATCGCAAACATACCGACAAGGCCGCCTTTATCGGCGCCCAGACTTTGTATCGACCCAAGAAATACGTTGATGAGCAGGCAACCGCTTCGGACAACATGTCGTCGCGTCTGCCATATATTTTCGCGGTGTCGCGTTTCAGTCATTATCTCAAGTGCATGGTGCGCGACAAAATCGGGCAAAGCCCTGATCGCCTGCAGTTGCAGACCCAGTTGCAAACCTGGATCAACAAATATGTATCCGGGAATCCTGAAAGCGCCAGCGAGCGCGAAAAGGCAAAGAAACCCTTGGCCGGCGCCAAGGTTGAAGTGGTGGAGGATGAGGAAAACCCCGGTTACTACATGGGGAAATTCTATCTGAAACCTCACTTCCAACTCGAGGGCATGGATGTTGGCATGTCGCTCGTATCCAAGCTGCCCAAGGGCAAGTAACTTTTGAATAGTCTAGCGTAATCAAGGAGCTCATCGTATGGCTGTCGATATCTTTCTGAAGCTGTCGAACAACATTAAAGGGGAATCGCAGGACGATACCCACCGCAACGAAATCGACGTCCTGGCCTGGAACTGGGGCCTGACCCAGTCGGGCACGACCCATGTGGGCTCGGGCGGCGGCGGCGGCAAGGTCAACGTCCAGGACATCACCCTGACCAAGTATGTCGACCGGGCCACCAATGACCTGATCAAGCGCTGCACCAACGGTGAGCACATCGAGTCGGGCGAGCTGATCGTGCGTAAATCGGGCGGCGCCGCGCCGGTCGAATATTTCCGCATCAAGTTCCAGAACATCATGATCACCAGCTATGCGACCGGTGGCGCCAAGGATGGTCTGGACCGCATTCAGGAAACCCTGACCCTGAACTTCCGCCGCTTCGAAGTCGCCTACACCCTGCAGGAAGACACCGGTGCCGCCGGCGCCGAGACCCTGGCGGGCTGGGACATCGCCGAGAACAAGGAGTGGAACGCCTAATCGGCGCTTCCTTCTCAAGGTTCTGGACAGGGTCGGTGCATGTTGCCGGCCCTGTTTCTTTACGCCTGTCCCGTCCCGCGGCGGGGTAGGGGGCCAGCAGCAACGAGGCATGGCATGGCGAAGCGTCGTCAGTCCTCTGACAGGGATCCGGGCCGGGGCGGTCTGCGTGAAATGTCGCTGATGCATATCTTTCGCGATTCCGCCGCGCGCCGGGATTCGCGCGATCGCGGCCATCGCTATACCGAGGGCGAGCGCGACCTGACCGCCATGAGCCAGAAGCGCCGCGAAGGCGCCAGCGAGGAATCGTTGCGCCGCAACCTTGCCCGCGACATTGCCAGCCTGATGAACACGATCCGTCTGGATGTCTGCGTCAATCTGGCGGACAATCCCCGCGTGCGTAACTCGATCATCAATCACGGCTTTCAGGACATGGACACGATCTGGCGCGAGAACCGCACGCCGGGCGATCTGGCCCATGCCATCCGCGAGGCACTGATCCGCAACGAGCCGCGCCTGCGCGCGGAAACCCTTGAAGTGCGCATCGACGAGATCGCGCCGACCGTGGACCAGCGTCTGACCTTTGAAATCGTGGCCGAGATGATTGCCGATCCGACCGATATTCCGCTGCAATTCTATGCCGAGGTGGATCCCGCCGCCGGCAAGATCGCGATGAAACGCATGCAGGGCGACGTATGAAAAAGGCTTTCCGCGACGCCTATGAGCGTGAACTGGACATGCTCTACGAACGCTCGGCTGAATTCGCCGAGGAATTTCCCGGTCTGGCCGAACGTCTGGGCGGGGTGCTGCGCGAAAACATCGACCCGACCATCGCGGGCCTTCTGGAGGGCACCGCCTTTCTGGCCGCTCGCGTCCAGCTAAAGCTCGACGAGGAATTTCGCGGCTTTACCACCGAGCTGCTGGAACAGATCTTTCCTGACGCGCTGGCCCCGGTCCCCAGTTGCATGATCGTCGAGGCGCCGCCCCTGACCCGCCAGACCGGCGACGGCGAGCCCAAGATATTCGCGCGCGGCGAATATCTGGATGCGCGGTTTCGCGATGCCGACAAGCGCGTGACCTGCCGCTTCAGCCTGACGGCGCCCTTGGTGGTGCTGCCGCTGTCGGTCTCGGGGCTGGTCTATCACGACCGCACCACGACGCTGGGCGGGCTGGGGCAGGACCCCGACCGGCTGACCAAGGCCGGGCTGCAGATCGACCTCGAGCGCAGCGATGGCGAACCGATGTCCAGCCGCGCCCCCGACGCGCTGACCTTTCATTTCGCCGCCGACCTTCAGCGCGCCGTCGCGCTTTACGAACAGATCCATTGCAATGTCACCCGCGCCTCGTTGCGCTGGTTGCAGCCCAATGGCGACGCGGCCTTCATCCGCCTGCGCCCCGACCAGATCCAGCAGATCGGCTTTGATCGCGGGGAACTGCTTTTTGACCGCGACGGCCGCATGTTCGAAGGCTTTGCCATCCTGCGCGATTTCTTTGCCTTTCCGCGCAAGTTCATGGGTTTCCGCGTCACCGGGCTGAAGGCCATGCTGGGCCGCATCCCGGCCGGGCAGGTGCAGCTGATCGTCGAGTTCGACCGCGCGAGCGAGGAACTGGCCCGCCAGACCCAGAAAGGCGATATCCGCCTGAACTGCGCCCCGGCGATCAACCTGTTCGAGGAAAGCTCGAACCAGGTGCGGCTGGACGACCGCCGCCATGAATTCGTGGTGACGCCCGATTCCAGCCCGATCACGCATTATGAGATCCAGCGCCTGCTGCGCGTCCATGCCAGCTACGGCACCGCCCATGACCGGGTCGAGGTGTTCCCACTTTACGCCCTGCCGCAGAATGCCAGCACGCCGCGCGCGACCTATTACTATACCGCGCGCCGCGTCCCGCGCCGCCTGACCGAGACCGAGCGCCGTGCCGGGCTGCGCCACGATTATCGCGGCACCGAAACCTTCATCTCGGTCTATGAGCCGCCAGAGTCGGTGGTCGGGCGACGCGCGCAGCGGCTGCATATCCGGGCGCTGTGCTCGAACCGGCACCTGCCGGCGGCGCTGCCGCTGGCGGGGTCGAACGATTTCAACATGGTCGCCGATCAGGCCATGCCGCTGGCCTGCATCAGTGGCCCGACCCAGCCCCGCGAAGCCATGTCCGAGGTCGAGCGCGCCGGCCCCCATCGCATGGGACAGGGCGATGTCTATTGGCGGCTGATCTCGTATCTGTCGCTCAATCATTTCGGGCTGGATGACCGTTTCGGCCGCGACGGCGCCGCCAGCCTGCGCGAGATCCTGACGCTGTTCGCCGATGCCTCGGACAATGTGACCGAGACCCAGATCGCCGGCCTGACCGGGCTGGTGGTGCGCCCCGTCACCCGCTCGATCCGCCGTCCCGAGGGGTTCTTTCCCGCCCGCGGGCTGGAGCTGACCATCACCTTTGATGAGACCGCCTTCGAGGGCAGCGGCATCATCCTGCTGGGTGCGGTGCTGGACCGGTTTCTGGCCGAATATGCCAATGTGAACAGCTTTACCCAGACCGTCATCAGCAGCCGCCAGCGCGGCATGATCCGGCGATTTCCGCCGCGCACCGGGCTTGGTCCGCTGATATGACCCCTGCCGGACCGACAGGCGAGGCGGGCTTTCTGGCGCTGTTGCGCCGGCTGGAACGCGAACAGGGGCACCGGCCCCGCATCGGACGCTCGATCCGGCGGGCGCAGGACATTGCCGATATCGGGCAGGACCCGCAGCTTGCCTTTCCGGCGCAGGAATTGCGCGAGGTGGATGCCCTTGGCGATCGCGCCCGCATCCGCGCGCAGTTCATGGGCTTTTTCGGCCCGCAGGGCGCGCTGCCCCTGAACACCACCGAAGAGGTCCTGCGCTGGCAGAACGAGGGCGAGGACGGCTTTGTCCGCTTTACCGACATCCTGTCGGCGCGGTTTTATCAGCTTTTCTTCCGCGCCTGGTCGGACGCCCATGCCATCAGCCAGCACGACCGCCCCGACGAGGACCGCTTTGGCACCTATGTCGCCGCCGTGGCCGGCATGGGCTCGCCCGCGTTTCAGGACCATGACAGCTTCCCCGATATCGCGCGGCTGCCGTTGGTTCCGATCTTTGGCGGACGGGTGCGCAGCGCGGTGCGGCTGCGCCAGATGCTGGCCAGCTATTTCGGCTATCCGGTCGATATTCAGGAACATCTGCCCTGCTGGCTGGAATTCGAGACCGACGATATCCGCGGTCTGGGACAGGGCGGCGCGCTGGGGCAGGACATCTATCTGGGCGCGCGGCTGCAATCGGTGAACGAAAAGATCTGCATCCGCGTGAACCTGCCCGATGCGGGCGAATATCGCACATTCCTGCCCGGCCAGCCCCGCTATACGCGGCTGGCCGATCTGGTTTTCTGGTATCTGGGCAAATGCATCGAGGTCGATCTGGCCCTGTCCTTGCCCCCCGACGCCATTCCGCCCGCGCGGCTGGGGGGCGACGCTGCCATCGGCTGGCTCGCCGCCATGCGCCCCGAGGGCATCGACCGTGTTTCCGATTACATCGAAGTTGCCCGTTTCGCGCTAAGCCGCGACGCGGGCACGCAGACTGAAAGAGGCCAGGCATGACCGCAATCACCATCGAGAAATTCGCCGGCAAGATGAACCGGCTGGGCTATGAGGCCTTTTTGCAGGCGATGCGGCAGGCGCGCGGCGACGGCAACCGCAATGTCGAACTCAGCCATTGGCTGTTCCATGCGATCTCGCATCAGGACGCTGATATCTCGGTCACGCTGCGCGGGCTGGGGCTGGACCGGGGCCGGGTGCTGAAAGACCTGGGTCAGGCCATCGACCGGCTGCAAAAGAACGTCACCGAAACTCCCGGCATTTCCGAACGCCTTGCCGACGGGCTGAACCATGCATGGACCTATGCCACGCTGTTCTTTGGCGAGGCGCAGATCCGGACCGGGCATCTGCTGGTCGCGCTTTTGAATGACCTGACCCTGCGCCGCGAGATCGAGCAATATTCCGGCATTTTCGCCGACATGTCTGCCGAACGCATCGGCTCTGATGCACGCACCCTCTGGGCCGATTCCGAGGAAGAGGACATGCGCCCGATGGACGGCACCGGCATCGGTGCGGGCAGCGCCGGGCGGGCCGAAGGGCAGGGGGCCGCGACCGCGCTGGGGCGGTTCTCGGTCGACATGACCGCGCAGGCGGCGGATGGCAAGATGGACCCGGTCGTCGGCCGCGACGACGAAATCCGCCAGATCATCGACGTCTTGATGCGGCGGCGGCAGAACAACCCGATCCTGACCGGCGAGGCCGGCGTCGGCAAGACCGCCGTGGTCGAAGGTTTCGCCCAGAAACTGGCCGCGAATGAGGTGCCGCCCACGCTGCAAGGCATGCGCCTGCATATGCTGGACATCGGCGCCATGCAGGCCGGCGCCAGCATGAAGGGCGAATTCGAACAGCGCCTGCGTTCCGTCATCGACGAGGTGCAGGCAAGCCCGGTTCCGATCATCCTGTTCATCGACGAGGCGCATACGCTGGTCGGTGCCGGTGGCGCGGCAGGCACGGGCGACGCCGCGAACCTGCTGAAACCGGCGCTGGCGCGCGGCACCTTGCGCACCATCGGCGCCACGACATGGGCCGAATACCGCAACTATTTCGAGAAGGATCCGGCGCTGACCCGGCGGTTCCAGCCGATCGCGGTCGATGAGCCCTCGATCGAGGTGGCCTGCTACATGATGCGCGGGCTTTTGGGTCCGATGCAGACCCATCACAAGGTCCGCATCTCGGACGCGGCGCTTGAGGCGGCGGTGAAGCTGTCGGCGCGCTATCTGCCGGCGCGGCAATTGCCCGACAAGGCGGTGTCCTTGCTGGACACGGCCTGCGCCCGGGTGGCGGTCAGCCAATCCGCCATCCCCGCCCGTATCGCCGATCTGCGCGCCGAGATCGCATCCTATGACAGCGAGATCACCGCCCGCGAGGCCGAGCGCGAGCTGGGCGAAGCCGACGAGGCCCGGCTGGAGGAAGCCCGCCAGCGGCTGGCGGAGACGCAGGCGAAGCTGGCCGATCTGGACCGCGCCTATGCGGATGAAAAATCGCTGGTCGAACAGATCCTTGGCCTGCGGGCCAGCCTTGCCGAGAAGGCCGGCGAGGATTTCGACGAGGCGACCGTCCGCGCCGAACTGACCGGCGCCATGGACCAACTGGGACAGATCCATGCCGATGATCGCATGATCTGGCCGCATGTCGACGAACAGGCGGTGGCCAGCGTCATCAGCGACTGGACCGGCATTCCGGCCGGCCGCATGGTCGCGGATGAGCTGCAGGCCGTGCTGGGGCTGGCCGACCATCTGCGCGAACGCGTCATCGGTCAGGATCAGGGCTTGCAGATGATCGCGCGGCGCGTGGAAACCGCGCGTGCGGGTCTGGGCAATCCCGAAAAGCCCATTGGGGTTTTCATGCTCTGCGGCCCCTCGGGCGTCGGCAAGACCGAAACCGCGCTCGCGCTCGCCGAGGCGCTGTATGGCGGTGAACAGAACGTCATCACCATCAACATGTCCGAATTCCAGGAGGCGCATTCCGTCAGCCTGCTGAAAGGCGCGCCCCCCGGCTATGTCGGCTATGGCGAAGGCGGCCGCCTGACCGAGGCCGTGCGCCGCAAGCCCTATTCCGTCGTCCTGCTGGACGAGATGGAAAAGGCCCACCCGGACGTCCACGAGCTGTTCTTTCAGGTCTTTGACAAGGGCCGGATGGAGGATGGCAATGGCCGCCCGATCAACTTCCGCAACACGCTGATCCTGATGACCTCGAACGTTGGCACCGGCACGATCATGAACCTTGCCCCCGAGGGCACGATCACGGATGCCGAGACCATGGAAGCCGCGCTGAAAGAGGAGCTTCTGGGCACCTTCCCGCCGGCGTTGCTGGGGCGGATCGTGTCGATCCCCTATGTGCCGCTGTCGGCCGAGGTGCTGGGCGGGATCTCGCGGCTGAAACTGGGATCGGTGGCGCGGCGGATGCGGGATTCGCATGGCACGCAACTGGTCTGGGACGATGCGGTGATCGACCATATCGTCGCGCAATGCCGCGACCCGGACAGCGGCGGGCGGATGATCGACAATATCATCACCAACTCGATCCTGCCCGACCTGTCGCGTCAGGTGCTGTCGCGCATGGTCTCGGGCGCGCCGATGTCGGATGTGACGATCAAGGTGGACGACGGCGGCTTCGCCTATGATTTCGCCTAGCGGATATAGACGCTGGCGACCCCGGTCAGGGCTTCGGGGCCGACCTCGCGGGCAAGCTGGTCAAAGAATGTCTCGGCCAGTTCGCCCGCGGCGCGGCTGATGGTTTCCGGGCGCGCGGGCGTCGCCACGGCAATCAGCAGCTGATAGGTGTCACGCGCATCGCCATCGCGCGCGACCGGCACGTCAAAGCTGATCTTGCCGCCGGAATTGACCAGGTAACGGCGCAGATCATGGGTGGCGCCATTGTCATCGACAAGGATCAGCGTGACATAGCGACCGGTCGCGCCCGAAACCGTGCCGCGCAGCGAGTCGCCTCCGGGCACATCCTGCGCCGCCAGTTGCACCGCCAGCGGCAGCACCGGATAGCGCAGGTCGCGCCGCGCAAAGGCAAGGCCGGGGCACTGCCTCGGGTCGATCAGCACCGCCTGCCCCTCGATCCCGGTCTCCTGTCCCTGCGTGAGATCGCGCAGGAGACCGGGGATCTGGCCGTCATCCGAGGCCAGCAGGTTCAGGCGGATGTCGCCCTCGGCGGTCAGCGCCGGCAGGGCCAGCAGGCAGGGTGCGGTCAGGCGGTCGCGGATCCGCTGAAACAGCGTGACAAGGCGCGGATCGGTTTCGGCGACCGGCAGATCTGCGGGCGGGGTCTCGGCCTTGGCGGCTTCGGGCGCCTCGGTTCCGGGGGTCTCGGCGCCGGCCATGGGCAGGGCGGCATTGGGCAGGATCGGCGACATGCCCGCGACAAGCGTTTCCTGCTTGCCGGCGTCGATCCCGGCCGCAAGATCGGGGGCGGGAACCGGCGTGCTGACCGGGGTCAGGACCTCGGCCGGCGTCTCGGTGCCGGGCAGTGCCAGCGCGGTCAACTGGATCTCGACCGGCTGCACCGGCTCGGGGCTGCCCCATGACCATGACGGCTGCCAAACCAGCGCCGTCGCCGCCGCCGCATGGATCGAGAGCGACAGCGCCGCCGCGATCGTCCAGCCGCGTGTCGTGGCCTGCGCGCCGATCATGGACCCAGCCCCTTGACGGTGACCAGCCGCAGCTCGCGCCCGGCAAGCTCGGGCCGGCGCATCAGCCCGACCAGCAGCCCGGCGGGCGCATTGCGGTCCAAAAGCAGATGCAGCGGTCCACTGCTGGCGGCCAATGCGCCGGGCAGCGCCTCGGGCAGGATCGGGCGGCCGTCCAGCCGCCAATCCTCGGGGCCGACCACTTCCAGCACCGGCGAGGGCAGCGTGTCGGGCGACAGCGTCGAGGTGGTCGCCAGTTCAAGCTGGGTCGCGAATTTGGGGTCCTGCCCGGCCAGCAGGAAATAAAAGATCAGGAGCAGAACGATATTGACGATGGCCAGCGAGGTGTCGACCTGCACCTTGCGGCCCCGGCTGGCGGGCAGGCGCAGGCTCATGGCGTGGCCCCTCCCTTGACCGAAGGGGCTTCGGCGATCTGGACCGAGGTGATGCCATGCGCCGACAAGAGTTCCAGCACCGTGGCGACATTCTGCACCGGCACGTCGGGGCGCAGGATGATCAGCACATGCCGGGTCTTTTGCAGCGCCAGCGCATCGGCCAGCACCTGCATCCGGTCAAGGGCGAACCGCTGCCCCGAGGCGACGATGCCATCGGGATTCAGCGTCCAAATCGCGGTGGTGCTGGCTTCGGTGACGGCGGTGCCGGCACCGCCCGCCTCGCCGCCGCCATCGCCGCGCAAGGCGCCGCTGCGCAAGGGCAGCATCGAATAGGCCGCGAGATTCGAGGACAGCATGAAAAAGATCAGCAGCTGGAACAGCACATCGGCCAGCGCCGTCATCGAAAAGGCGACACTGCGCCGGCGCCGGACCGGCAGGTTCAGCCCAGGCGCGCGCATCAGGCTGGGAGCGCCCTGCATGGCTCAGCCCCGTTGCGGCCTGGCGATCCGGCCATGGATCGCGGCCGAGACCGCCAGTTCGATGCTTTGGCGTTCGTCGTCGATGCGCCCGTCCAGCCAGGACGAGACGAAATAGGCGATCAGCGCGATGGCAAGGCCCGTGGCGGTGGTGGTCAGCGCCGTCCAGATGCCGCCGGCGAGCAGCCGCGGATCCGTGCTTTGCTGGCTGAGCGCAAGATTGCCAAAGGCGTCGATCATGCCGATCACCGTGCCCAGAAGGCCCAGCATCGGCGCCATCTGCACCACGGCCTCAAGCAGGCGCATGCGCTGGCCCATCTGCACAAGCTCGGCCAGCGCGACCTGCCGGCCCAGTTCCTCGCCATAGGCGGGATCGCCGGGGCGGGCGCGCAGGCCGGACATGACCGCGCCCAGAACCCGCGCCAGCACGGTCTTGCCGGCCTGCGCCTTGCGCTGCGCCTCATCGGGGCGGCCGTTCAGCCAGTCATCCAGAATGGTCTCGCCCAGCTTGTGATGACCGACGCCCATGCGGCGAAACTGCATGAGCTTGAAGATCACGACGGTCAGCGTCAGCACCGACAATGCCGCCAATGCGGCAAAAACGACCATGGTGGTCAGCGGAAAATCCCAGCGCATCACAGACCGAAATCAATATCCGTGCGGGTCTGCGTCGCCAATCCGCCAAGGCAGATGTCGCGCAGATCGGCGCCCTTCTCGGTGCCGTCATCGGCGGTGCATTCGGCGACGTCATTGACGACGATGCGGCCGATCTCGGCGCAGGGGCGGTCGGGCAGCGGGAACAGGCCGACGCGGGTCTTGCCCGCGATCATGCCGCCGAAATCAAGGATCGGCAGCGATTGCACGGCACCGGACTTGTCGAAGATGGCGACCTGCCATGCGGCGCGGCGGATCCCCGTCTCAAGCTGATTCGTCGCCACGATGGTCAACTGGCAGCCGCCCGCCTCGGTATCGGTGGCGCCGTTCAGTTCCAGCATGATCTTGTTGTCGGGCGCCGCCGCATCCTGGGCCAGCGCGGGCGAGGCGAGCCCAAGGCTCAGCGCGACGAGTAATTTTCCCAAACAGCGCGGCATTGCATTCCTTTCGAAGAACTTGTCAACATTTCCGGCGCGGGGCGATCGCCAGCCCCGTCTTTACTGGTCGCGAAATCCATGCCCGATGCGCCCGTCGGTCGGCGGGGCAGGGCATGGTTGCGCAGGCGGTCAGGATCGGTTTCATGTAGATGAAATCTCCTTGCCCTCTGGGCTGTAACACGGCTGGAAGCGTTGCTCAATCGGTGCTCTGTCAACCCTGCGTTGCGCTACGGTCAACCGGGCCGGCTGGCGGCGCTGGTCCTGTTGGCGCTGGCGTGCCTTGCTAGCCCGGTCCGGGCCGAACTGCGGCTCTGCAACCAGTCCTTTGACGTGCTCAATGTCGCCCTCGCCAGTCCCGAGGGCGATGATGTCGTCACCCGTGGCTGGTGGCGCGTCGCCCCGAACCAATGTGCGACATTACAGCGTGACGAGCTGCGGTCACGTCATTATTATATTTTTGCGGCGGATGTTTTCGGTAATGAAGTTCTGGCAGGGTCGATTCCACTTTGCGTGGCGCCCCGCCGCTTTGAGATCGAGGGCCAGCGGGATTGCCTGCTGCGCGGCTATCTGGATGCCCGCTTCGCCGAGGTTGACACAAAGGGGCAGGGCCACTGGACGGTGTTTGTAACGCCAAGACCGAATTGAGACGGGTAACGGGTCGGGCAATGGTTGGGAAGACAGAGGGTCGGAAGACAGCCGCCAGAAAGGCGGCAGTCAGGAACGCAGCCGTCAGGAAGGCAGAGACCAGGAACGCGGTCGCCAGAAAGGTGGCGGCCCGGAACGCGGCAATCAGCAGGGTCCCGGGCAAGCCATATCGGAACCCGCTGTTCCTGTTGTTGCTGATGGGCGCGCTGATCGGCGCACTGATCGCCTTGCTGACCCCGCCCGCGCTGGCGCAGGGAAGCGGCGGTCTGGTGATTTCCTCGCTGCCCTCGGATATCGTGATCGGCAGCGCCCCCGCCGATGCCGCGCCTCCGGTGCAGCTTCTTGAAGCCTCGCTGACACCCATGGACCCGGCTCTGGCCGCGACCCCCGCTGCCCCGCGTGCCGGGCTGCCCCGACCGTCGATCATCGTCGGCGACATGGCGGTTCTGGCCGCGCTTGGTCCGCGCGGGCCTCTGGGCATGCCGTTTCAGCTGCGCGAGGCGATCCGCCAGCGCGACGCCGCCCTGTTCGAGCGGCTTCTGGGCCGGGGCGTCTTTGACCCCGACCCGGACCGCATGGCCGAGGCGATCCAGACCGAGCTGCAGCGCGCCCAGTGTTATGCCGGCGGCATCGATGGCGAATGGGGCTCCGGCTCGGCCCGTGCGGTCGAACGCTGGCAGCAGGCGGCGGGCAGCACGGTCGCAACCGACCCGCAGCCGCAACTGTTCCGCGCCATCGCGCGCGGCGGCGATCTGCGCTGCGCCGCCGTGGCCGCGCCGGTCGCCGTCGTGACCCCGACCAGCAAGCCAAGACCGGGCAGCAACCCGGCGAAGCCCGCAAAACCCAGCGTGGTGGTGGCCAAACCCGTGCAGCCGGCGAAGCCCGTGCAGCCGGCGAAACCCGCCGCCGCCGCCACGCCGCAGTTCAATCCGTCGCTGATCGGCTCGGGGATGTTCCGTTGAGCCGATGACCGAGGTTGATCCCCGCTTTCGCCAGATGGGCCGGGGCGCCCTGCGCCGGCGCCGGCAGGGGCTGGTCTGGCGCGGCGGCGCCGGGCTGGCGGTGCTGGCGGTCCTTTGCCTGCTGGCCTGGCCGCGCATGGCGCCGCATCTTGACGCATGGCTGCAACCCGCGCCCGAGGCGAGCATGGTTCAGGTCGAGGCCCAGTTCGATATCGCCCCGGTGGTGCGGATCGACACCTTTACCGACATCCCGGGCGATCCGCTGATCATTCCGGCGCCGCAGGACGGCCAGTCCCCCGACATGCAGCGCCGGCCCGCGCCGGCGGCGCTGGCGGCCTCGCGGCGGGTGGTCTCGGCCGCCGCCGAGCTGGCGGTTCTGGACAGCCGGCTGGTGGCGCAGGACCGGCAACTGGTCGCGGCGCTGCCCTCGACGCGCGAGGAATTCGCGCTGTTTCAGGCCGAACGCGGCCGCGAGCGGGTGATGAATGCCAGCCTCAGCACCTCTGCGGGTGCCGCCCCCGGCGTGCCCGAGGACCAGCGGGCGAGCTCGGGCATCGCATTCCTGCGCGATGCGGTCAGCCGCGTGCCGCTGTGGCGCGAACTGATCCTTGAAACCACCGCCGAAATCCCGCCCGAGGCATTGCTGGCCGAAAACGGCTTTGGTCCGGTGCAGGCCGCGCGGCTGGCGGAACGCCTGCGCGGGCAGCTTGGTCTAGACGAGACGCTTCCGGCCGGCTCGGTTCTGGCGCTGCGCTATCGCCCGCGCGGCGATCAGCGCGAGGTGATCCAGCTGACGCTTTATGGCCGACAGGGCTATGTCGGCTCGCTGGCGCTGTCGGCGGCGGGGCAACTGGTGCCGGCGGCCGATGCCTGGGCCGACCAGCCGCTGCTGCAAGAGCTGCTGGCGCGCAAGACCGCGCCGGCCGCAGCCGGGCAGCAGCGGCTTCTGGACGTGATCTACTCGGCCGGGCTGCGCAACGAGGTGCCGTCCGAGATCATCGGCGAGGCGCTGGCGCTGATGTCGCAGGTCTATGACCTCGACGGCTATGCCGATGCCGCCGACCGGCTGGAGCTGATCTACTCCGCCGCCGAGGCCGGCCGCCCCGGCGCGGTGCTGTTCGTGGGGGTCAACGGACCCTCGGGCGAGAAGCGCTGCTACGTCGTTCCGGCCGGCACCGGCGAGGGCTTTGAATGCTATGCGCCCGGCGCGAGGGTGCAGATGCGCGCGGGCCAGGAACAGATGCTGCCGCCGGTCGGAGGCGTGCTGTCGCAACGCTTCGTGCCCCCCTCGGCCGAGATGCAGGAGGGGCGCGGGCAGGTCGCATGGACCGTGCCGCAGGGCAGCCCGGTGGTGGCGGCGGCGGCGGGGCGCATCGCCAAGGCCAGCGGCGATACCGTCGAGATCGCGCATGAGGGCGGGCTGGTCAGCCGCTATATCGGGCTGGCCGCGCCGGCACCGGGTATCGCCGAGGGCGCCGATGTCGCTCAGGGCGCGGTCATCGGCCAGACCGGCAAAGCCGCGAACCTGACGGCGGCAGAGGGGCAGCCCGATCTGGCCTTCATGCTGCTGCAGGGCGACAGGCCGGTCGATCCGATGCCCTATTTCGGCTCGGGGACCGAGGCGCTGGCCTCGGATTCCATCGAATCGCTGATCGGCCATATCATCCGGGTCGAAAGCGCCGGCAATGCGAGCGCCAGGAACCCGCGCTCGACCGCGACCGGGCTGGGGCAGTTCATCGAAGGCACATGGCTGCGGATGATGCGCAGCTATCGCCCCGATCTGGTGGTCAACCTGTCGCGGCGCGAATTGCTGGACCTGCGGCTGGACCCCGACATGTCGCGGCAGATGGTCCGCCATCTGGCACAGGAAAACGAGGGCTATCTGCGCGCCCGCGGCCATGCGATTTCGGCCGGGCGGCTGTATCTGGCGCATTTCCTTGGCCCGGCGGGGGCCGATCAGGCGCTGCGGGCCGGTCCCGAGCAATCGGTGGACAATGTCATGGGTGCGGCGGTGGTCTCTGCGAACCCCTTCCTGCGCGGCTGGTCCATCGCCCAGTTGCAGAACTGGGCCGAACGCAAGATGAGCGGCTCTGCCGCTGTGCCGATGGTGACGGTGGTGCCCGAAACGCCCGCCTCGCCCGAGATTCGCGCCTTCATGGCCGAGATGGACAGGCTGCGGCCTACACGCAAGGATTGAATTGCGATGCCCGAAAGCCCGTCCGGGACAAAAACCGGTGGAATTGCTGCATAGACCCTTGAACTGGCGGCAAAGGGCAACGTATCGCTACTGGATAAAGATTTAACGATCGCCGCTCCTGCCTTTATCGAAAAGAAGACACCAGCCGATGTTGCCGATTTTCAAGAATCCGATGCGTCTGATCTGCCGCTCGCACCTTCTCCTCACCACCGCACTGATCTCGCTCGCACCGCTGCCCTTTGGCGCGGGAATGGCGCAGGCGCAGATGTATCTGGACAATGGCAGTCCGGGTGGGGCGGGCTACCAGACCACGAACGGCAACTGGCGATCCGACAGCCAGATCTGGAACGACGGCTCACCGGGCGGGGTCGCGCTGCCCGTGGATCAGGTCGGCATTCTGACCGCCGCCTCGCCGTCCACTGCTATCGAGCTGACGGTCGGTGGCCCCGGCAGCGGCAATGAAAACGTCTGGGCCGGCGGCCTGCAGTTGGATTCCGGCTTCTATACGCTGCGTTCGGGCCATCTGCGCTCGGGCGATCAGGGTGGCGGCGTCAATACCTCGCTGTCGTTCCTGGTCAACACTGGCGGTTCGCTGACGATCCACACGGATGTGACGGCCACGGCGAATATCAACATCCTGGCGGCAGCTTCCGGGGCCGGGACGCTGGTATTTTCGCCGACCCTAGGCAGTGGTGGCAACACCGCCGGCACCATCAACAATGCCGGTTCTGTCCTGCATGCGGGCGAGCATACCGGTAACGTCGTGAACGACAACTATTTTGCCTTTACCGGCCAGATCGACGGCGACCTGACCAACGTCGCCGGAGGCACAGGCCTGCTGGCGAATGTCATCAATGTCGCCGGCAACCTGACCGGAACGCTGACCAACCACAGCTATGTGTCGACCTCAAACGATGGCGGCAGTCTGGGCGGGCTGACCAACCACTACGGTGCGACCGTCACGGTCGTGGACGAGAGCACGCTTGAGGTCAGCACCGCCGTCACCAATGGCGGCATGCTGAACCTGTATGGCGGCCGGCTGATCGCCGACGTGAACAACGCGCTGAACGGCACCGTGAGCATGAATGCGGGGACGACCCTGGACTCTGGCGCGGTGCTCGAGGGGAACCTGGTCAATGGCGGCCATCTGCAAGGCATCGGCACGATTACCGGCAACCTGACCAACAACTCCTCCGCGCTGTTTGGCGGCGCGGTCGATGGCGCGCTGACCAACACCGGCTCGTTACAGACCAACAGCGCTCTGAATGTCGGGTCCCTGTCCAATGCCGGAACGGTCACCGTCAGCAGCACCAATACGCTGACGAGTGCGACAAGTGTCAACAATACCGCCACACTCAATATCAACGGCACGCTGGATGCCCTGCAGCC
>JAGPGI010000319.1 GCA_018056045.1 Paracoccus sp. (in: a-proteobacteria) | reverse complement strand
TGCCCCGGCGAATTCGGTAACCTGCTCGGGCATCGGCATTTCCAGCACCGGCGCCACTGCGGGCGCCACCGCAGGCACAACGGCAGCCGGCGCGGGCGCGCGCGGCGCGTCAATGGTTTCGGGCGCCGGCGTGCCCACCATGCGGTCAAGCACAGCCAGCAGATCGCCCATCTGCGCGATTTCGGCGGCGCGGATGGCGCGCAGCGATTCGATTTCCGCCTCGAGCGCCAGACGCGCCTCGTCAGCCGGCGCGCCCGCCGCCGCGATCAGCGCGCGGTTGGCATTCGCCAGCACCTCATTGGCCGCGGCAAGGCGCGCAGCCTCCTGCGCCGCGCCAAGCAGACGCTCATTGGCCTCGGTCAGCCGGATGCCGTAATCGGCCAGCTGCGCTGTCTGACGCTCATGCAGCAGCACCAGCTCACCCGACAGGCGCTGATTTTCGTCATGTGCCGCATGAAGCCGGGCCTCGATTCCGGCATGATCGCCGGAAGCCGCGGCTGCAGCGGGTGCCGCCGCGCGCGCCAGCCCGGCCCGGTCGATGAAATGGTCAAGGCGGTCCAGCGCCGCGATCAGCCGCTTTTCGCTGGCAGTCAGGTCGTCTCTCATCGGCCAGGATCCTTTCGGGTCGCTTGTCCTTGCGCGTCGTTCAGTCACTTTCTGGCATTGCAGGGACGATATGACAAGAACGGGCGGGATGTCCCGCCCGTCCGGTTACCTGCCTCAGCCGGTGGCGATTTCGCGCCGTTCGTCCATCAGGCCACGGATGATGGCCCAGACCGCGCCCAGAAGCACGAAGGTGAACGGCAACCCCGTCGAGACCGCCATGGCCTGCAGTGCGGTCAGGCCGCCCCCCAGAAGCAGGGCGATGGCGACCAGCCCCTCGAAGCCGCACCAGAAGATGCGCTGCGGCACCGGCGCATGCACCTTGCCCCCTGCAGAGATGGTGTCGATCACCAGCGAGCCGGAATCCGACGAGGTGACAAAGAACACGATCACCAGAATGATGCCGATGAAGCTGGAGATCTGATACAGCGGCAATTGCGCCAGCATCTCGAAGAGCTTCAGTTCCAGCGCGGCATCGGCCACGCCCCGAAAGCCGGCGGTATATTCCGAGATCGCCGTGCCACCCATCGCCGTCATCCACAGGACCGAGATCAGCGAGGGCACGATCAGCACCGCGGTCAGGAACTGCCGCACCGTGCGACCGCGCGAGACCCGGGCGATGAACATGCCGACAAAGGGTGACCAGGAAATCCACCACGCCCAGTAGAACGCCGTCCAGCCCTGACGGAAGTTGTCATCGCTGCGCCCGAAGGGATTGGAGAGCGGGATCAGATCGCGGGCATAGGCCCCGAGATTGCCGAAAAAGCCGCTGATGATCTGCCATGTCGGGCCGGCCAGAATCACGAAAAGCAATAGTCCGAAGGCAAGGATCATGTTCGCCTCGGAGAGCAGCTTGACGCCTTTCTCGACCCCGGCGACCACGCTGATCGTGGCAATGGCGGTGATGATCAGGATCAGCACGATCTTGGTGGTCATGCCATTGTCGATGCCGAACAGGAAATGCAGGCCCGCCGTGGCCTGCTCGGCGCCAAAGCCCAGCGAGGTGGCAAGCCCGAAGATCGTCGCGAACACCGCGAGAATGTCGATGACATGGCCCGGCCAGCCCCAGACGCCCTCGCCAAAGATCGGGTAAAACACCGAACGCATGGTCAGCGGCAGACCCTTGTTATAGGAAAACAGCGCCAAAGCCAGCGCGACGACCGCATAGATCGCCCAAGGATGCAGGCCCCAATGGAAGATGGTCGCGGCCATCGCCAGGCGCCGCGCGCCGGCCTCGTCCCCCGCCGCGCCGTCCAAAGGCGCCCAATCGGTGCGGAGGCCGTTTTCGACCACGGGTCCACCCAGCGCGGCCTGAAAATGCCCCATCGGCTCGGCCACTCCGTAAAACATCAGCCCGATGCCCATACCGGCGGCAAACAGCATCGCAAACCACCCGGTCAGCGAGAAATCGGGCGTGGCCTCGGGACCGCCCAGACGCACGCGGCCAAGCGGCGAAAGGATCAGTCCAAGACAAAGCAGCACGAAGACGTTGCCGGCCAGCATGAAGAACCAGTCGAGATTGCCGGTCAGCCAGCCGCGCATGCCGGTGAAAAAGGTCTCGACGCCGCTGGGCTGGGCCACGCCGTCGATCGCAGGCACGGCGGTCAGATATTGCAGCGCCACGGTGCCAAGGGTGAAAACCACGATGGCGGCCGCCGAAATGGCGAAAACCGGGTTATGCACGTCGAAGGGAATGCGACCGGCGCTTTGGACATTGTCCTGACCGATCTCATAGGGGGTTTCGATGACCGCTGTCGGGCCTTCGGGGGCGGGAACGGCCTCGACTTCGGCCAGCCCGTCGGTTGCGATTGCAGCGGCCATGCCGCCAGAGGTGGGATCGCTCATCGGCGCTCCTTTCCTGTCTGATCGTCTCCATCAAGATACGGCGTGAAGCCGCAGAAAGGCGCGACCATACATCACTGATCCGTGAAATCCCACCCCTGCCCCGGATTTTCGTCCCCCGGCTTTTCACCCCCGCGCCCGCGTCCTATAAGGCGCAAGGCCCGCAAGGGGCCGGCATGAGGAGAGACGCCAGATGCGCCGCGCAACCATCACCCGCAAGACCGCCGAGACCCAGATCGAGGTCACGCTGAACCTTGACGGGACCGGGGTTTATGACAACCGGACCGGCGTCGGTTTCTTCGACCACATGCTGGACCAGCTGTCGCGGCATTCGCTGATCGACTTAAGCATCCGCGCCACGGGCGACCTGCATATCGACGACCACCACACGGTCGAGGATACCGGCATCGCCATCGGTCAGGCGCTGACCGCCGCCCTTGGCGACAAGAAGGGCATCCGCCGCTATGGCAGCTTTCACCTTGCCATGGACGACGCGCTGATCCGCGCCGCGCTGGACCTGTCGGCGCGGCCCTATCTGGTCTGGAATGTCGATTTCCCGACGCAGAAGATCGGCACCTTCGACACCGAACTGGTGCGCGAGTTCTTTCAGGCTCTGGCGACCCATGGCGGCATCACCCTGCATGTGGACCGCATCCACGGGCTGAATTCGCATCACATCGCCGAAGCCGCCTTCAAGGCCGTTGCCCGCGCGCTGCGCGAGGCGGTCGAGCCCGATCCGCGCATGGCGGGCGTGCTGCCCTCGACCAAGGGGGCGCTCTGATGCGGGTGGCGCTGGTCGATTACGACAGCGGCAACCTGCATTCGGCGGAAAAGGCATTCGCGCTGATGGGCCGCGAGACCGGGGCCGAGGTGATCGTCACCTCGGATCCCGAGGCGGTGCGCGCGGCCGACCGGATCGTCCTGCCCGGAGACGGCGCATTCCCGGCCTGCCGGGCGGCGCTGGACGCAGTGCCGGGCATGGTCGGGGTGCTGCGCGAGGCGGTGCTGGATCGCGGGGTCCCCTTCATGGGCATCTGCGTCGGCATGCAGATGCTGGCCGATCTGGGGCATGAATATCGCGACACCGAGGGGCTGGGCTGGATCGGCGGCGAAATCGACGCCATCCGCGCGCCGGGCCTGAAGGTGCCGCATATGGGCTGGAACGACCTGACGGTCCTGAACCCGCATCCGGTGCTGGAGGGGATCGTCTCGGGCGATCACGCCTATTTCGTCCATAGCTGGCAGTTTCGCGTCAAGGACCCGGCGCATCTGCTGGCCTGCGCCGATTACGGCGGGCCGGTGACGGCGGTGGTGGGGCGCGACAATATCGTCGGCACCCAGTTCCATCCCGAGAAATCGCAGGATGTGGGCTTGCGCATCATCGCGAATTTTCTGCGCTGGAAGCCCTGAGGCACGGTCAGGACCGGGGGCTGTCTGCCTCGCTGTCTATCGGTCCTCGGACCGATGGCGGACCCGCTGGACAGC
>JAGPGI010000318.1 GCA_018056045.1 Paracoccus sp. (in: a-proteobacteria) | reverse complement strand
ATGACCAGCCCGCCCTGCCGGATCACGTCGGGGCGCGCGGCGCGGCGCGGGCGCAGGCTGGCGCGCAGCCGGGCCAGCAATTCGCCGATGCCAAAGGGCTTGGCGACGAAATCATTGGCGCCCAGATCCAGCGCCATGATCTTTTCCATCTCCTGATCATGCGCGGACAGCACGATCACCGGCAGGTCCGAGCGCAGGCGCAACCGCTCGATCACCTCCTTGCCGTTCATGTCGGGCAGACCAAGGTCAAGGATCACCAGATCGGGTTCCTGCGCGGCGATCTGGGCCAAAGCCTCGGCGCCATTGCCGGCGGTGCAGGTATCATAGCCCGCCGCGACCAGCGCATGGCCCAGAAACCGCTGGATCTGCGGTTCGTCATCGACGATCAGGATCAGGCTGCGGTCCCGCATCCGCCGAGGCCTATTCAGAGGCCGGGGGCACCGGCAAGCGGATCGCCAGCACCGCGCCCCCCGAGGCGCTGCGCCCCGCCGTCAGCCGCCCCCCCAGCGCGCGGGCGATGCCCTTGCAGATCGGCAGGCCCAGTCCCATTCCCTGCGGGACGCCCTGCGGCGCGCCGGTCGTCTCGTCCGAGGCGATCCATTCGGCCAAGCTGGGCGGCAGGCCCTTGCCGCTGTCGATGACCTTCAGGACGACCTCGGCCCCCTCGACCGCGCCGGTCACGCGGATCGGCCCCGAGGTGTATTTCACCGCATTCTCGACCAGATTGAACAGCGCCTGTTCCAGCAGCCCGGCTTCGGCGCGGATCATCGGCAGCGGCTCGACCTCGGCGAGAATGCGGGCCTTGGGCCAGGCGCGGCGGGCGCGCTGGACCGCCGATTGCACGGCGTCGCCCGCATCGACCCAGGTCATCTGCACCGCGATCCCGGCCTGCAGCCGCGTCACCTGCAGCAGCTTTTCGACATAGCGCGCCAGCCGCTGGGACTCCTCCTCGATGGCTTCAAGCAGGTCGGTCTGCGAATCCGCCGGCAGGGTCGCGCCCAGTTCGCGCAGCGTCGTCACCGCCCCAAGGATCGTCGAAAGCGGCGTGCGCAGGTCATGCGACAGCGAGGCCAGCAGCGCGGCGCGGGTTTCCTCGGAGGCGGCGCGGCGGCGCTCGGCCTCGGCGCGCTCGGTCAGGGCAAGGCGTTGCAGCGCCTGCTCGGCCTGACCCAGAACCACCTCGATGGCCTGTTCGCGCCATTCGCGGTCGCTGCGATCCGGGGACAGGCGGGCATGGCCCAGAACCGGACCCCGAGCGAGGCCCTGCCCCGGACCCGGACCGCGCCCGGCCTCGCCGGCCAGCGGATAGAAACTCAGGCGCGATCCGCTCCAGCCCTTTGCCGAGGCAAGCTCGGCCCGGCCCCGGCGAAAGGCGATGTCAGCGGCATCCAGATCGCTGGCCTCGGGCACATATCCGGCGGGCAGCGCAGCCAGAGGGCGCAGATGCCCGTCCTGCGGCATCAGCGCCAGAACCGGCCCCTGCGCCAGCCCGTGCAGATGGCGCAGGGTGATGCGGATAGCATCCTCGGTATTGGTGGCGCCGGCAAGCTCGGCGCTGACCTGCGAGATGACCTCAAGCGCGGCGGCCCGGCCATTCGCGGCATCGACCTGCTCGCGCAATCGCCCGGCCAGAAAGCCGGTCAGCCCGGCAGCAAGCAAAAACAGCGTCAGCGTGATCAGGTCCTGAGGCTTGGCGACATGCAGGGTGAAGTGCGGCTCGACGAAAAGCAGGTTGAAGGCGGCGATCGCCCCCAGCGCGCTGGCGATCCCGACCCAGAAGCCGAAGGCCGCCGCGCAGACCAGCACGATCATCAGAAACAGCAGGATCGAGACGTTTTCGGGCAGAAGATCGTGCAGGTTGCGCGCCAGCAGCGTCACCGTGATCAAAAGCGCCGCCGCGCCCAGAATGCCGGTCAGGCGCGGCGCGGTCATCCAGCGACGTTCATCGGATGGCAGGCGGGGCGGGCTTTGGCTTTTCATGCGCCGATCTGGCGTGACGCAAAGGGACTTGTCCATGGTCTTTATGACTTCTTTACACGCCATGCCATAATCCATGTCGATCCTTTATGCCGCCATGCGGCATGGTGCCCCTCTGCCGGGCCGATTCCGGCGCAAGGGAATACTTATATGGCCAGTCTGGACACCCAGGTTTCCGACCCCCAAGCCACCACCGATCCCCAGCACGAGCCGCAGTCGCACCAGCGCGCGGGCCTTCTGTCGCTGTCGCTGGCGGCCATCGGCGTGGTTTACGGCGATATCGGCACCTCGCCGCTTTACGCCTTTCGCGAGGCGATGCATGCGGCCGGCGCCAGCCATGGCGGCGTCCAGCGCGAGGATGTGCTGGGCGTGCTGTCGCTGATCGTCTGGGCGCTGGTCCTGATCGTGACGGTGAAATACGTCCTGATCCTGTTGCGCGCAGATAACGAGGGCGAGGGCGGCACGCTTTCGCTGCTGGCGCTTGCGCAGCGCGCCATGGGGCGGCCGGATTTCGGGGTGCTGGTTCTGGGCATGATCGGCGCGGCGCTGTTTTACGGCGACGCCGCCATCACCCCGGCGATTTCGGTCCTGTCGGCACTCGAGGGGCTGAAGCTCGTGACCACGGGGGTCGAGCCCTATATCGTGCCCATGGCCATCGTCATCATCGTCGCGCTGTTTCTGGTGCAGAATCGCGGGACCGAGGCGGTGGCGCGGTTCTTTGGCCCGATCACGCTGGTCTGGTTTCTGGTCATGGCGGCGGGCGGCATCCACTGGATGGTGCAGGCACCCGAGGTGCTGGCGTCGCTGAACCCGGTCCATGCGCTGAATTTCGTCCTGCATAACGGCTCGCTTGGGGTGATCGTGCTGGGCTCGGTCTTTCTGGCGGTGACCGGGGCCGAGGCGCTTTACGCCGATATGGGCCATTTCGGCCGCAAGCCGATTCAGGTGGCATGGCTGTTCGTGGCCTTTCCCTCGCTGCTTCTGACCTATTTCGGGCAGGGCGCGCTGGTCCTGAAAAACCCCGCGGCAATGGAGAACCCGTTCTATCTGCTGTTCCCGGCATGGGCGATGCTGCCGGTCGTGCTACTGGCCACCATGGCCACGATCATCGCCAGTCAGGCGGTCATTACCGGGGCCTATTCGCTGACCCAGCAGGCGGTGCAGCTGCGCATGCTGCCGCGCATGAAGATCCGCCATACCTCGGACGAGCATCAGGGCCAGATCTACATGCCGGGGGTGAACCGCTGGCTGATGATCGCCGTTCTGGTGCTGGTGATCATCTTTGGCTCATCCTCGAAACTGGCCTCGGCCTACGGGATCAGCGTCACCGGGACCATGGTGGTCACCGCGCTTCTGGCGATGGTCGTCGCCCATAAGCACTGGAAGATGCCGATGTGGCTGGCGGTCGGGATGATGCTGCCGTTTCTGGCCATGGACCTGACCTTTCTGGGCGCGAACCTCGTCAAGATCGAGGATGGCGGCTGGGTGCCGCTGTGCATCGCCGGCGCGGTCTTCGTGACCATGGCAAGCTGGATGCGCGGCACCGCCATCGTCACCGCCAAGGACCGCGAGGCGGAACTGCCGCTGGACACTCTGCTGGGCCAGATCGGCAAGTCGAGCTCGATCGCCACGGTGCCGGGAACGGCGGTGTTCCTGACCTCGAACCCGGATCTGGCGCCTGCGGCGATGCTGCACAGCCTCAAGCATTTCAAGGCGCTGCACGAGCAGAACGTGATCCTGACCATCAAGACCGCCGACGTCCCCCGCGTGCGCGACACCGACCGGGTCCGCATCGAGGAGATCAACGACAGGTTCCGCCGCGTCGAGGTGACCTATGGCTATGCCGAGGAACCCGACGTGCCGCGCGCGCTGTTGCTGGGCCGCAAGCAGGGCTGGAAATTCGACATCATGGCGACCTCGTTCATGCTGTCGCGGCGGCGGGTGCGCATCTCGACCCGCAGC
>JAGPGI010000317.1 GCA_018056045.1 Paracoccus sp. (in: a-proteobacteria) | reverse complement strand
GTCTCGGCCTATAACCTGTCGTCGTTTCTGGGCTATAACTCGATGTTCGTGCTGATCTCGGTCGGCATGTGTCTGGTGATCATGACCGGCGGCATCGACCTGTCGGTGGGCACGGTCGCGGCGCTGGCCAGCGTGGTGGCGGCACAGCTGTCGCCGCATGGATTGGCCGTCGCGCTGCCAGCGGGCGTTGCAGCCGGACTGGCGGCGGGGGCGCTGAATGCGGGCATGATCGCCGGGCTGCGCCTGCCACCCTTCATGGCGACGCTGGCCACCATGCTGGCCGCCAAGGGCGCCGCCTTGCGGCTGTCGGAAAACCGGGCCGTGCCGGTGGATTGGGCCAGCGACTTCACCAAGCTGGGCATGAACAAGATCGCCAATATCCTGCCCTGGACCATGCTGATCGCGCTGATCGTCGTCGTCATCGCCTGGGTGATCGTCGAGCGCACCTCGCTGGGCCGCACCATTCTGGCCGTCGGCGGCAATGCCGAGGCCGCGCATCTGATGGGCCTGAAAACCCGCCGCGCCGAGATCTTTGTCTATGTCTTTTCAGGCGGCTGTGCGGGTCTGGCCGGGGTCTTCCTTGCCTCAGGCTACGGCGCGGGTCAGCCGCTTGAGGGCGCGGGATGGGAGCTTGCTGCCATCGCCGCGGTCGTGGTCGGCGGCACGCTTTTGACCGGCGGCATGGGATCGGTTCCCGCGACCGTGGCCGGGGCGCTGCTTTTCGGTGTGGTCTTCAATCTGCTGAATTTCGAAAACGGGCGCGGCACCATCAGCCTGTCTGCCAACTGGCAGTCGGTCATCCGCGGCCTTTTCCTGCTCGTCGTCATCCTGTTGCAGGTCCGCCTTGCGCGGCCCGCCGCCAAGAAATGAGGTCATCATGCCCCGCATAACCGATCTGCAAGCCCGGCTGTTCCGCGTCCCGCTGCCCGAGGTGATGTCGGATGCCAAGCATGGCGACCACACCCATTTCGAACTGGTCACGGTGACCATCACCACCGAGGACGGCCATAGCGGCACCGGCTATACCTATACCGGCGGCTTTGGCGGTCGCGCCATTCTGGCGATGGTGAACCATGACCTGCGGTCCTTTCTGCTGGGGCAGGATGCGACGGCGGTCGAGGCGCTTTATGACGCGATGCAATGGCGCGTCCATTACGTCGCCCGGGGCGGGATCGCGTCCTTCGCGATCTCGGCCATCGACATCGCGCTGTGGGATCTGGGCGGGCGGCGTGACGGCCTGCCGCTGTGGCGCATGGCCGGAGGCGCATCGAACCGCAGCCGCGCCTATCGCGGGGCGATTGACCTGAACTTCTCGCTGGAACGCTTGCTTGCCAATGTTCAGGGCTTCATCGACGAGGGCTATCAGGCGGTCAAGATCAAGGTCGGCCAGCCCGACATGCGCGACGACTTCCGCCGCGCCGAGGCGGTGCGCGATCTGCTTGGCCCCGACCGCGCCTTTATGGTGGACGCCAATTACAGCTGGTCTGTCGATCAGGCCATCGCGGCGGCGCGCGGCTTTGCGCCCCTGAACCTCTTATGGTTCGAGGAACCGACCATTCCCGACGACTATCAGGGTTATGCCCGCATCCACGCTGAAACCGGCGTGCCGCTGGCCATGGGCGAGAACCTGCATACGATCCACGAATTCGAATATGCGGTGGCGCAGTCGCGCTGCGCCTATCTGCAACCCGATGCGTCGAACTGCGGCGGCATCACCGGCTGGCTGCGCGCCGCGCGGCTCTGCGCCGAACACGGCATTCCGGTCTGTTCGCACGGGATGCAGGAACTGCATGTCAGTCTGGTCGGTGCCCAGCCCAATGCCGGCTGGGTCGAGGTGCATTCCTTCCCCATCGACCAATACACCACCCGCCCGCTGGTGCTGGACGGGCTGCATTGCATCGCCCCCGACACTCCCGGCACCGGGGTCGAGTTCGACTGGCCGCGCCTGAGCGGCTTTGCCGTCCATTCCTGAGCGGCTTATCTCGGCATCGCCCTCTCGCTCTCCGAGATCAGGCTGGCCTGCATGAGGTGGCAGGGCTTTTATCCTGCCGGGCTATTTCCGGAAGCAAGGGGATCTGGACAAGTCAGGCGCCCCTTGGTCGTCAGGGGAAAGACGCTGCCTTCCCCCACGGGCAAGCCGATCGGACCGGACCCGTATCCTTGGCTGTGCTTGCAGGCCGCACCATGGCCCGCAAACGACGCGCCATGGGGGATCCGCCGGGGCCAGTCGGGTTTTCGCCGGTTCAGCCCTTGATATAGACCACATGCGTGGTGGTGAACTCATATAGCCCGTGCTTGCCGTCGGCGCCGCCGATCCCGGATTTGCGGCGGCCGGCGTGAAAGGCCTGCATCGCCTCGAAATTCTCGCGGTTGATATAGGTCTCGCCGAATTTCAGCTCGCGCGCGGCCTGCATGGCCGAATTCAGGTCGCGGGTATAGATCGACGAGGTCAGGCCGTATTCGCTGTCATTGGCCAGCGCGATCGCCTCGTCCAGGCTATCGACGATCTGAAGCGGCAGCACCGGACCAAAGGTCTCGCG
The DNA here is from genome assembly GCA_018056045.1 of Paracoccus sp. (in: a-proteobacteria). Taxonomy (GTDB): domain Bacteria; phylum Pseudomonadota; class Alphaproteobacteria; order Rhodobacterales; family Rhodobacteraceae; genus Paracoccus. The sequence goes on along the minus strand of JAGPGI010000317.1, from coordinate 1,402 downwards.
GCGCATGATGTCCATCTTGGCCGTGGCGCCGGTGATGATCGTCGGCTGATAGTGAAAGCCTTTTCCCAGATCGGCGACAGCGCCCCCGGTGACGATGGTCGCGCCCTGTTCGCGCGCCAGATCGACGGCTGTGGCCACCTTGTCCAGCCCGGCCTGGTTGACCAGGGGCCCCATCGCCAGATCCGCCTCGGTCGAGGGGTCGCCATAGCGCGTCGCCTCGAACAGCGGCTTGAGGCGGGCAACCAGTTCATCATGCACCTCGCGCTGGACATAGACGCGTTCGGCACAATTGCAGACCTGCCCGGTATTGATGACGCGGCTGGCATGGATCGCGGTTGCCGCAAGATCCAGATCGGCGTCATTCAGCACGATGGCCGGAGCCTTGCCGCCCAGTTCAAGGTTTACCTTGGTCAGGTTCCTGCCCGCGACCTGCATGATATGCGAGCCGGTCGCCACGCTGCCGGTGAATGTGATCAGATCGATCCCGGGATGCGATATCAGCGCCTCGCCCGAGACGCGTCCGCGCCCGCCGATCAGGTTGAACACGCCCTTGGGCAGATCGGTTTCGGCCAGAAGTTCCGCGAACAGATAGGCGTTCAGCGGCGTTTCCTCGCTGGGCTTGATGACGATGGTGTTGCCGGTCACCAGCGCCGGGGCCAGCTTGCGCGCGATCAGGAAGAACGGGAAATTCCAGGGCAGCACGCCCGCGACCACGCCCAGCGGCTTGCGCAGCAGCAGCATGGTTTCGTTGGGACGGTCGCTGGTCAGGACCTCTCCCTCGATCCGGCGGGCCCATTCGGCCATGTAGTCGATGTAATCGGCGGTGAAATCGACCTCGACCTGCGCCAGCCCGCGGATCTTGCCCCCCTCCTTGACGATGACATCGGCCAGCTCCAGCCGGTGCTGACGCAGCTTGGCCGAGATCTGGCGCAGATAGCCCGCGCGTTCGATGGCGGGCAGCTTTTCCCATGCGTCCTGCGCGCGGCGGGCGGCCTTGACTGCGGCATCGACCTGATCGGGGCCGCTTTCGGGGATCCGCCCCAGCAGGACGCCGGTCGCGGGGTTCAGGACCTCGATCATCCCGGCGTTACCGGGCACGAAGGCGCCGTCGATATAGTTGCGATAATCTTGCGGCTGATCGGAAAACGCCGTGGTGATCTGACGGACAGAGGTCATGCTGCACTCCTCCTGTTGAGCATGTATCCGGGCGCCGCTCTCGGGGATGGCGCTGTGCCCTTATTGGGGGAGGATCCGTTGGTTTGATCAATCGCGCCAGCGCGCAAACCATCCCGAAGGGGATCAGATATGAGCCGGTTTCAGCATCTCAGCCGGGGCGGCGGCCCAGCCTGTGCTGACGGATCTTGCGCTTCATCGTCGCGTGGCTGACCGACAGTTCGCGCGC
>JAGPGI010000034.1 GCA_018056045.1 Paracoccus sp. (in: a-proteobacteria) | reverse complement strand
CGGCATTCATGACCGCGAAAGGGAAACCAATATGGCCAATGTGGTGGTCGTCGGCGCGCAATGGGGCGACGAAGGCAAGGGCAAGATCGTGGACTGGCTTTCGGAACGCGCCGATGTGATCGCGCGCTTTCAGGGCGGTCATAACGCCGGCCACACGCTGGTCATCGGCAATCAGGTCTATAAGCTGTCGCTGCTGCCCTCGGGGATCGTGCGTCAGGGCAAGATGGCGGTCATCGGCAATGGCGTGGTGCTGGACCCCTGGGCGCTGTTTTCGGAAATCGACAAGCTGGCCGGGCAGGGCGTCGCCATCAGCCCCGAGAACCTGATGATCGCCGAAAACACGCCGCTGATTCTGCCGCTGCATCAGGACCTGGACCGGCTGCGCGAAGAGGCGGCCGGTGCCTCGAAAATCGGCACCACCGGGCGCGGCATCGGCCCGGCTTACGAGGACAAGGTCGGCCGCCGCACCATCCGCGTCGCCGATCTGGCGGATGAGGAGACGCTGGATTCGCGCCTCGACCGGCTGCTTGCGCATCACGACGCGCTGCGTCAGGGCCTTGGTGCCGCCCCCATCGACCGGGCCGAGCTGCGCGCCAAGCTGCTTGAGATCGCGCCCAAGCTTCTGCAATACGCCCAGCCGGTCTGGAAGGTGATGAACGATTACCGCAAAGCCGGCAAACGCATCCTGTTCGAGGGCGCGCAGGGCTCGCTTCTGGATATCGACTTTGGCACCTATCCCTATGTCACCAGCTCGACCACCATGTCGGGCATGGCCGCGACCGGGACCGGCATGGGGCCATCGGCGATCGGCTTCGTCCTTGGTATCGTCAAGGCCTATACGACCCGCGTCGGCGAAGGCCCGTTCCCCAGCGAACTGTTCGACGAGGACGGCCAGCGTCTGGGCGAACGCGGCCACGAATTCGGCACCGTCACCGGCCGCAAACGCCGCTGCGGCTGGTTCGACGCGGTGCTGGTGCGCCAGACCTGCGCGATTTCCGGCGTGAACGGCATCGCGCTGACCAAGCTGGACGTGTTGGACGGCTTCAAGACGCTCAAGATCTGCGTGGGCTATGAAATCGACGGCGTGCATTACGACCACCTGCCCACGGCCGCGGCGCTGCAAGCCAAGGTCAAGCCGATCTATGAGGAAATGCCGGGCTGGCAGGAATCGACCGCCGGCGCGCGCAGCTGGGCCGACCTTCCGGCAGAGGCGATCAAATATGTCCGCCGCATCGAGGAGCTGATCCAGTGCCCGGTTGCGCTGCTGTCGACCTCGCCCGAACGCGACGACACGATTCTGGTCACCGACCCCTTCGCGGACTAGGCGGATGGGGCGGCGCTTCCTGCTGATTGATGGCCATCCCGATGCCGGCCGCCTGTCGGGGCATCTGCTGGACCTCTATCAGCAGGCGCTGCCGGCGGGCACCGCGCCGGACCGCTTCGCCATCCGCGATCTGGATTTCGATCCGGACCTTGCGCGCGGCTATGCCGATATTCCGCCGCTGGAGCCGGATCTGGCTCGGGCTCTGGAGCTGATCGAGGGCTGCGACCATCTGGCTCTCGCCTTCCCGCTGTGGTGGGGGGCGGAACCGGCGCGGCTCAAGGGTTTCTGGGACCGCGCCCTGCTGCCCCGGCGCGCCTTTCGCTATCATGACCGGGACCCGTGGTGGGACCGGTTGCTGGCGGGACGCTCGGCGGATCTTCTGGTGACCATGGACACGCCGCCCGCCTATCTGCGGCTGGCCTATTTCGACCCGGTCGGCTGGCGCTATCGCCGGCAGGTGCTGGGCTTTGTGGGCTTTTCGCCGATCAGGCTGCATTATTTCGGCCCCGTCCGCCGCGGCGGGGCGGAACGCAGCCTGCCCCGGTGGCAGGCCCGCATTACCCGCGCGGCCGATCGCGCCTCAACCACCCGCCCCCGCAAAAGGATTCTCGGATGAGCATGGATGTGAAATCCCGTAAACGCTGGTCGCTGGTGATCCTGCTGGTGGGCCTGCCGCTGTATCTGGCGGCTGCATGGTTCATCACTGGCCTGATCTATGACCATTGGGGGCGGATGCCGCTGCTGCTGGAATTCGTGATCTATGTCGGGCTGGGGATCGTCTGGATCCTGCCCTTCCGCAAGATATTCTCCGGCATCGGCAAGGCCGAATGACCCGTCTGGCCAGCCGCCAGCCGGTGACGCTGATCGGCGGCGCCCCCCTCGATTCTGACGATCTGTCTCAGGCGCTGGCCTTGGCGCCGGTCGTCGCGGCCGCCGATGGCGGCGCCGACACGGCCTTGGCGAACGGGCTGGTGCCACAGGCGGTCTGGGGCGATTTCGACAGCATCTCGGCGCGCGCCCGCGCCGGCATTCCGCCCGAAAACCTGCATCCCGTCACCGAACAGGACAGCACCGATTTCGAGAAATGCCTGTCGCGCATCGATGCGCCACTGGTCATCGCCGTGGGCTTTGCCGGCGCCCGCCACGACCACTTTCTGGCGGCACTTTCAACGCTGTCGCGCCGGATCGGCCCGCCCTGTATCCTGATCGCGGCCGAGGACGTCATCACCCTATGCCCGCCCGAGATCGCCCTTGACCTGCGCCCCGGCACAAGGCTCTCGCTGTTCCCGATGGGCCCGGCCAGCGGCTATGCGCAGGGCCTGAAATGGCCCATCGACGGCCTCGATTTCGCACCCGATGCCCGCATCGGCACCTCGAACGCAGCGACCGGCCCGGTCCTGTTGCAGACCGAAGGGCCGATGCTGCTGATCCTGCCACGCGCGCATCTGGAAACACTCGCACGCGCGCTCTGAACCGCTTTCTTCTTCACTCAAATATCCGTCCGGCCGCGACGTGATCACCGCCCGCGAATGCGGGGATCCATCGCGTCCCGCAATCCGTCGCCGATATAGTTCACCGACAGAACCGTCAGCGAAATGAAGGCGCCCGGCAGGATCACCCGCCACGGATATTGCTGCATCTGGTCCACCGCATCGAACAGCAACCGCCCCCAGGTCGGGAAATCCGGCGGAAAGCCCAGACCCAGAAATGACAGCGCGCTTTCGGTGATGATCGCGGTCGCGATCCCCAGCGTCGCCGCCACCATGATCGGCGAGATCACATTGGGCAGCACATGGCGCAGGATCATGCGCGGCGCGGGCGTGCCGATGGATTTCGCCGCCAGAATGAATTCGCGCTCTTTCAGGCCCAGAACATCGCCCCTGACGATCCGCGCCGTCTGCATCCACGAGGTCACGCCGATGGCCGCGACGATCAGCAAGAATGTCCCGCCCGCCGGCCCCAGCTTCTGGCCCAGGGGCTCGCGAAACAGCGTCACCATCAGCAACAGCAATGGCAGCAGCGGCAGCGCCAGAAACAGCTCGGTCAGCCGCATCAGGGGCGCGTCCAGCCGCTTGAAATAGCCCGAGACGACCCCGATCAGGCTGCCCAGCGTCAGTGCGATCGACATCGCGACCAGCCCCACCGCGATCGAGACCCGTCCCCCCGTCATCATCCGCGCCAGCATGTCCCGGCCCAACTGGTCGGTGCCAAGGGGATGGGCCATGCTGAAGCCCTGATTGCGGGCGCGGTAATCGACAAAGGTCGGATCGATGGTCCAGAGCCATGGCCCGATGGCGACGAACAGAATGATGCTGACAAACAGCACCAGCGCCACCATGGCACCGCGATGGCTGCGAAACTGCCGCCAGATATCGCGCCACTGGCTGCGGGCGGGGGCGCCCGCCTCGACCGGATTGGCGGGCGGCAGGGCCTCGGCGCCCGGTGCAGCGGCGTTGCTGGCAGTTTCCTCGACCAGAAGATTACGCGGCTCAGTCATAGCGGATCCTCGGGTCAAGCACGCCGTAAAGCAGGTCGGCGATCAGTGTGAAGCTGACGATCAGGATGGCAAAGATGAAGGTCAGGGTCATCACCATGGGAATGTCATTGGCATGGATCGCAAGGATCAGAAGCTGGCCGATGCCGTTCACCTTGAAGACCTGCTCGGTGATCAGCGCGCCGCCAAAGACCACCGGCAGCCCCAGCGCGATCACCGTGACCACGGGGATCAGCGAATTGCGCAGGACGTGCTTCAGCACCACCGTGCGCTCGGACAGGCCCTTGGCGCGGGCGGTGCGCACATAGTCCTGACGCAGGTTGTCCAGCATCGAGGCCCGCATGAAGCGGCTGATCTGCGCGGCATTGTAAAGCGCCAGCACAGTGACTGGCATCACCATCTGGCGCACCTGCTGGACAAAGCTGTCCCAGTCGGTGACCCGCAGCGTGGTGTCATAGATCGAGGGGAACCATTGCAGCTTGATCCCGAAGATGATGATGAACACCACCCCGGTAAAGAATGTCGGCAGCGAAAACCCGACCATCGACACGAAGGTGCCGATCTGGTCGAACCAGCTGTATTGCCGATAGGCCGAGATGATCCCGATCGGGATCGCGATCAGCACCCCCAGCAGATAGGACATGCCGACGACGGTCAGCGTCTGCGGCAGGCGCTGGGCGATCACGTCAAAGACCGGGCTGCGCGACTGAAAGCTGATGATACGCTGCATGCCGGCGCTGAAATCGGTGCCGAAAATCTGGTCGCACCAGTAAAGCGGCTCGACCCAGAAGAACTGCTTCAGCCACAGCACATAGCGGATATACCAGGCCTGACCCAGCCCCAGCGCCTCGCGCATGCGCTCCTTGACCTCGGGGGGGACGGTCAGGGGCACCTCGCCCAAGGGGTCGCCGGGTGATGCTTCAAGCAGCAGGAAAATCACCAGCGAGATGAACAAAAGCGTCGGGATCGCCAGCAGGATCCGGCGCAGGGCGAATGTCAGCATGGGGCCTCCGCTGTCCTTGGTCGCATCATTTCACGCGGCTCCAGTCGGCGACGTTCCACAATTGCCCTTCCCAGCCATTGGGGACGATCCCCGAAAGCGTGTTCACATGCGCCGAGACCATGCCGCGATGGATCAGCGGCAGCGCATAGTTGCCGTCGCCGATCAACTGCGCATCCAGCTTTCTGGCAAGCTGCTGGCGCTGGGCCAGATCCCCCATGGCATGCAGTTCGGTGATGCCGGCATCATAGCCCGCGTCGCAGAAACGCGGCGTATTGTTGCCCTGCCATTGCGTTTCGGGGGTCGGGATGCGGTCGCAGGTGAACTTGCTCAGGAATGATGCCGGGTCGGGCAGATAATAGGCGTCGGTATACATCTCGGCATCGGCATAGAACTTGGTCTGGGTGTCGGGATTGCCCGGATCCGCGCCAAAGAACGAGGCACCGTCAACGGCCTTCAGTTCGGTCTCGACGCCGATTTCCGACCACCATTGCTTGACCAGGGCCTGTTCGTCCTGACGCACCGGGTTCACCGTGGTCTGGAACAGCAGCGCCAGCCGGGTGCCGTCCTTTGCGCGGATGCCATCCGGCCCCGGCAGCCATCCGGCCTGATCCAGCAGGGCGCGCGCGCCCTCCAGGTCCTGGGTCAGGCAGGCCGGGGCTTCGGGGGCATAGGCCTCGGGCATGGGCAGGATGGTGCAGGTGGCCTTGCCGGCCGGGCCATAGGCCAGTTCGGCGATGATCTGGCGGTCGATGGCCATGGACAGCGCCTTGCGCACCGCCGGATCGGTCAGGAAGGGATGCGGATGCATGAGGGTCGAGCGCTCGCCCTCGGGCAGGCTGGGCGAGGGGTTCGTCTGGTTCAGGTCGATCCGCTCGACCATCGCGCCGAAACTGGCGACCACCCGGCCCTTGCCGGCAGCCTCCATCGCCGAGACGGCTTCGGGCGGCAGTTGCAGGTTCCAGGCAAAGTCGTATTCGGCACTTTCCAGCACGGCGCGGGCCGCAGCCATGGCATCGCCGCCGCCCTTGACCGTCACCCGCGCGAAGGCGGGTTTCGCGGCATCGCGGTAATTCGGGTTCAGCTCGAACTGGGCAACATCGCCGGGGCGGAAATCCGCAACCTTATAGGGGCCGGTGCCAAGGGGGCCGAAATTCTGCGCCGTGCAACTGACCCCCGCCGCGCCCTTGCAGGCGGCGAATTGCGCCTTTTGCAGGATCGGGGTGCGGCCGCCGACAAAGGCCTGCAAGGGGGCAAAGCGGGGCGCGTCGAAATTCAGCCGCACGGTCTGCGCATCCAGCACCTCGACCGAGGTAATGCCCTCGAATTCTTGCAGGACCGCGCAGCCGAATGCCGGGTCCATGCAGTATTCGGCGGTGAATTTCACGTCCTCGGCGGTGACCGGGCTCCCATCGGACCACACCAGCCCTGGCTTCAGCTTCCATGTGACCGCGCTGTAATCGGCCGCGATGCCGCCGTTTTCAAGGCTGGGGATCTCGGCCGCCAGAACCGGGGTCAGGCTGCCATCGGGCGCGACCTGCGCCAAAGGCTCGATCACCATCGAGGCCGGATCGACATCCTTGGCCCCGGTCGAGAGATAAGGGTTCAGGACCGTCGGCGCCTGCCAGTAAAGCACGCGCAATTCGCCATCCGCGCCGCGTTCGGCAAGGGCGGGCGCGGTCAGGGCGGTCAAGGGCAGGGCGGCCAGCGCCAGCGCCGAGGCGGTCTGTCCAAGGGTCATGGCAGTCTTTTTCCGATGTGAGAGAAAACCGGGCCGGCCCCCGCAGGGGAACCGGCCCGGCCAGGGTCATTACTTCACGCGATGCCAGTCGGCCACGTTCCACAGCTCGGTATCCCAGGCGTTCAGCTGGACGCCGCCAAGGCTGTTGGCGTGGGCCGAGGCGGTGCCGCGATAGATCAGCGGGATGATCGCGTCGCTGTCCTTGGTCACCATGTCGTTCATGCGCTTGCCCATGGCGCCGCGCTCGGCCGGATCGACGATCGCGCCCAGTTGGTCGACCAGCTTGTCATATTCCGGATCGCAATAGCGGCTGGTGTTTTCGCCCTGCCACTGGTTGTCCGGACCCGGAGCCTTGTCGCAGGTGTTCTTGGCCAGATAGGGCTCGGCATTGTTGCCCTCGAAGAAGTTCGCATACATCTCGATATCGGCATAGAACCGCTGCATGGTGTCAGGCGAGCCCGCGTCAGAGCCGAAGAATACCGAGCCGTCGATGATCTTCAGCTCCGTCTCGACGCCGATTTCCTGCCACCACTGCTTGATCAGCGCCTGAAAGTCCTGCCGCACCGCGTTGACCGAGGTCTGGAAGACCAGCTTCAGCCGCTTGCCGTCCTTTTCGCGGATACCGTCCGAGCCGGGCACCCAGCCCGCCTCGTCCAGCAGCTTGCGCGCGCCGTCCATGTCCTGCGTCAGGCAGCCGGTGTTGTCCGAGGCCCAGCTTTCCGGTGCCGGCACCAGATTGCAGGTGGGCTTGCCGGCCTGGCCATAGCCGATCTCGGCCAGCAGCCCGCGGTCGATGGCAATGGACAGCGCCTTGCGCACCTTGGCATCCGACAGGATCGGGTTCGGATGCTTCAGGGTCGAACGCTCGCCCTCGGCCAGATCGGGCGAGGGGTCGGTCAGGTTGACATGAAGCCGCTCGACCAGCGTGCCAAAGGCGGCCGAGACCTTGCCCAGCCCCTTGGCCTCCATGCCCTGAATGACATCGGGGGCAAGCTGGGTGTTCCATGCATAGTCGAATTCGCCGGTTTCCAGAACCGAGCGCGCCGCCGCCGCCGCGTCGCCGCCACCCTTGATGGTCAGCGTGGCGAATGCGGGCTTGGCCGGGTCGCGATACTCGCCATTCGCGGCATAGCTGATGACGTCATTGGTGCGGAACTCGACCACCTTGAAGGGGCCGGTGCCGATGGGGTTGAAATTCTGTTCGGTGCAGGTCGGTGCGGCCTCGCCGATGCATTTCTCGAACTGCGCCTTTTGCAGGATCGGGGATTGCCCGCCCACAAAGGCCGAGAACGGGTCCGGGCGCGGCGCGGTGAAGCTGACCTTGACGGTCAGGTCGTCCACGGCCTCGACCTTTTCGATACCCTCGAATTTCGCCAGCTGCGCGCAGCCGCCCTTGGGGTCCATGCAGTAATTGGCGGTAAAGACCACGTCGGCGGCGGTCAGCGCGCTGCCATCCGACCATTTCAGCCCCGGCTGCAGTTTCCAGGTCACCGATCTCAGGTCCTCGGCAATGCCGCCGTTTTCCAGCGAGGGCACCTCGGCGGCCAGCCGTGTCACCACCTTGCCGGTCGGGTCGAAATTGGCCAGCGGCTCAAGCGACATGCTGGAGGCGATGATGTCCTTGGTCCCCGATGACAGATAGGGGTTCATGGTCGAGGGCGCCTGCCACAGGATGACATTCACCTGTCCGTCGGCGCCGCGCTCGGCAAATGCCGCCGGGGCCATGGCAACGGTCGCAACCGCGCCCATCATCAGCGTTTTCAGTTTCATCGTTAACTCCTGTTGGAAGGGTTCCGTGATTCGCGGGCAGGGGCCTTATCGGCCGGGCTTGCTAAGGAACCTCTAGGTTATTGCTGTGTCGGCGGCATGTCCGCCCGTGAAAACTGCCCCCGAGTTTCAGACGGGTTTCCGTGGAATTGCAAGAAACAAGTTACCAGCGCTTTCCGGTTGCAATGTCGTGGCGCCGGGCTAGCCTGTCGGCCAGTGCTTTCGAAGGGGATGGCCGATGCTGGACACAGAGCCGCTGGTCTCGATCGAGAAATTGCGGGTCGAGTTCATGACCCATGACGGCCCGGTGACCGGCGTCAACGAGCTGTCCTTTGACATCCGCCCGGGCGAATGCGTCTGCGTGGTGGGCGAATCCGGCTCGGGGAAATCGGTCAGTTCGCTGTCCTTGATGCGGCTGGTCGAGTTCGGCGGCGGCGAGATCACCAAGGGCAAGCTGCTTTTCCAGCGCGAGGATGGCGAACGCATCGACATCGCCCGGGAAGACGGCCGCACCATGCAGGGCATTCGCGGCAATGAGATCGCGATGATCTTTCAGGAACCGATGACTGCCCTGAACCCGGTCTTCACCATCGGCGACCAGCTTTCCGAGGGGCTGATCGTCCATCGCGGCCTGACCCGCGCTGAGGCCCGCGCCCGCGCGCTGGAACTGCTGCGCGAGGTGCGCATCCCCGAACCCGAACGCCGCCTTGACCAGTATCCGCATGAGCTGTCGGGCGGCATGCGCCAGCGCGTTGTCATCGCCATGGCCATGGCCTGCCGGCCGCGCCTTCTGATCTGCGACGAGCCGACGACGGCGCTGGACGTGACCATTCAGGCCGAGATTCTGGCGCTGATCGACCGGCTCAAGCGCGAAAACGGCATGGCGGTGATGTTCATCACCCATGACATGGCGGTGGTGGCGCAGATGGCCGACCGCGTGGTGGTCATGTTCCGCGGCAACAAGGTCGAGGAAGGCCCGGTCACCGAGATCTTCGAAAACCCGCAGCAGGACTACACCAAGGCGCTGCTGGCCGCCGTGCCGCGTCTGGGCGAGATGACCGGCCGCGACGCCCCTGAACCCATGCGTCTGATGCGCGCGGGCGAGGCGGCCGTCCCCGAACCCGCCGCCGCCCGCAAACCCGAGCCGCTGCTGGAGGTCCGGCATCTTTGCACCCGCTTTCCGGTCAAGGGCGGGCTTTTGCGCCGCACCGTGGCGCAGGTCCATGCGGTTGAGGATGCCTCTTTCACGCTGAATGCCGGCGAAACCCTGTCGCTGGTCGGCGAATCCGGTTCGGGCAAGACCACGGCGGGCCGCTCGGTCCTGCGGCTGGTCGAGCCGACCTCGGGTCAGGTGCAGCTGGCCGGACAGGACATCATCGCCATGGAGCCGGGCGAATTGCGCCGCGCCCGGCGCAATATGCAGATGATCTTTCAGGACCCCTTTGCCAGCCTTGACCCGCATATGCGGCTTTACGACCAGATCGAGGAGCCGATGCTGAATTACGGCATCGGCAATCGCGCGGAACGCGAGGCGCGCATCGCAGGCCTGTTCGACCGGGTCGAGTTGCCGCGCAGCTTCATGCGCCGCTATCCGCATGAAATGTCGGGCGGCCAGCGCCAGCGCATTGCCATTGCCCGCGCGCTGGCGCTGAACCCGCGCCTTGTCGTCGCCGACGAGGCGGTCTCGGCGCTGGATGTCTCGGTGCAGGCGCAGGTGCTGAACCTGCTGATGGAGTTGCAGCGCGAACTGGGCATCGCCATGCTGTTCATCAGCCATGACATGGCGGTGGTGGAACGCGTCAGCCATCAGGTCGCGGTCATGTATCTGGGCCGGATCGTCGAAATCGGCAGCCGCCGTCAGGTGTTCGAAAACCCCCAGCACAGCTATACGCGCCAGTTGATGTCCGCCGTGCCGGTGGCCGATCCGCGCCAGAAAAAGATCTCCGAGGATCTGCGCTTCCGCCCGATCCCCTCGCCGATCTTTCCGGTAGATTATGTCGCGCCCCCCTCGGTCTATCGCGAGGTGGCGCCGGGTCACCGCGTGCTGGTCGATCCGGTGACACACGGCTAGGGCGGCATTCGGTCGCGCGACATCCGCGCGGGGTCCAGCTTGGGCAGCGTGGTTTCCAGACAGGCGCGGGTCAGCCTGCGCCCGCAGGCGATCAGCGCCTCGCCCAGCATCAGCCCGTGCAGATAGGCGCGCCGGCTTTCGGCGGGCAGATCGGGCGGGTGCGGCAGGTTCCGGGGCAGGTTCTGGGGCGTGATGCGCGCATCAAGCAGCGCGGCGAGCCCATCGGCATCAAGAGCAATGTCATCAACCCCCGCGACGATCTCGATCCGCCGCCCAAAGGCGCCGCCTGCGGCGTTGAAGCCCCGCGCGGCGGCCTCAAGCCCGGCTTGCGCGGGCGTCTCCGGCCTCGCGCCGATGCGCAACGTGCCGGGCGTGATTCCGCGTTGCTGGGCCGCGCCGATCTCTTGCAGGAAACCGATCAGCGCTCCGAGCACGGCCTCATCCGCGACAAAGCGCGGCATGGCCGGGTCCAGTTCGCGCCCGTCCGGGGCGATGCCATCGGTCAGGGCGCGCAGAAAGCCTGCGCGGTCATAGGCGCCGCCGGGCCGGTCGGGCGCGGTCAGGCCGGGCCAGTCGATGGCGGGAAAGGCCGTCGCCCCCTCACGGCTGCCGCGCGCGTCCTGACCGTGGCAGCCGGCGCAGGGAAAGCGCGTCGCCGGAACGCGCAGCTTGCCGCCCATCAGCAGCGCCTCGGCGCCGGTGCCGCGCAGGTAAAGCGCCGCGCCCGGCCCCTCATCCGCGCCCGCCGGCAGGGCCGCCAGCAGCAGGAGGGCCGGGATCAGCCCGCGCATTCCGGCAGCTTCGCGGCAAGGGAATAAAGCGCATCCGGGTCGGGCAGGCCGACGATGCGGGTAAAGCTGCCCGCGCAGGGCCGGCCGATCAGATAGACCGGGTCGTGATCCTCGACCGGGCCGGGCGGAAAGCGCAGCGCGTCCAGCAGCGGCTGCGTGCCCTGCGACCCGCCCGTGACCCAGAGCCAGCGCGCGCTGGCGCCGATCTCGTGCCGGGTCAGGTCCAGTTGCTCGGGCGTGTCATGCACGGGGTCGATCGAGATGGTGACGATGCGCGCGCCATCCAGCCCGTCCTCGGCCAGCGCTCCGTCGATCCACAAGAGCGTGGCATTGGTGATGCCGCAGAGCGACTGGCAATTGGTATAGGTAAAGCCGATGATGACCGGTGCCGTCTCGGGCAGCAGATCGCGCAACCCGCCGCGCGTGCCGTCCGCCAGCGCCACCGGGAAATTCGGGATCGCCAGTGGTTCTTCGCCGCTGATGACGCGGGCGGCGCGGGGCGCGGGCTTGTGCGCGCCGTCATGGGACAGGGCGGGCAGGGCGCCCAGTGCAAGGATCAGCAGGGCGGCGACGGTCGGGTTCATTTCTCTCTCTCCCAGAGCAGCGGCGCAAAGACCTCGTTGCCGGCTTCGACGCGGATCAGCACCGCATCCAGCGCCGGCAACGCGAAGGCCAGATCCGAGACCCCATCCGGCCCGGTCTGCAGATCGGCATGGGCGCGCCAGCTGCCGGTCAGCGCGCTGAAGGTCACGCGCCCGATCAGCCCCGCGCGCGGATGGCCGCCGGCATCGGTCAGCGCGAGCCGGATCGCCCCGCCATCGGGGCGGATGGCCAGCCGTCCGACGGGGGCGGCCTCGGGGCCTTGCGGCAGCGCCACCGGCAGTTCGGTGCAAAAGCTCAGCGCGCCAAGCCCGGTCGTCGCCACCAGTTCGAACCGGCCGGGGCCGGGCAGGCTGGCGACGGTCTGGAACACCCCCTCGGGGCCTTCGCGAAAGCTGCGGTCAAGCGTGGCCACCAGTCGCGGAATGCCCCCGCGCAACGAGGTCGCGGTCATCGCCGGCGCATCGCCCATGGTCGAGCTTTCCATGATCCGATAGCCCTGATAGCTCTCGGCATGGACCGCCAGCATCCCGTCCAGCGGCCAGAGCGGCGCCAACAATTGCCGGTTGGAAGCCGGGTCCCGCGCGGCGCTGCCGATCTGGATTTCGCGGAAATCGGCAATGTCGCCGCGGGCGATGGCGTCCAGATCCAGCGCGCCGACATGGGTCTGGCTTGCCAGCATCAGGAAGGCCGAGCCCTGCGAAAATCCGATCTCGGAGATCGGGCCATTGGCGCCCACCGAACGCACGAGCCGTCCCCGCGCGACGTCGATCACATGGACCGGCCCGCCAGCCGGCGACCATGCCAGCGCCACCCGCCCGCCCGGCGCCGCGACAAGGCGCGTGGCGGGGGCGGGCAGCGGGATCGGTTGCGCATTCCCGGGCGCGTCGAGATAGCGGATCTCGACCCCCGCCCCGTTCAGGAGCGCCATGCCGAAGGGCGCCTCCGCGTCGGTCAGAACGGCGGCGTCGCGCAGATCCGGCGCGGCAAATTCATGCGCGACCATGCCCCGGTCGCCGTCGATCAGCGCCGCACGTCCCGCGCCCAGTGCCGCCAGCCAGCCCGGCCGATCCGAGGGCCGGATCTCGGCGATCCCCTCTGTGACTTGCTTGCGCGCCGCGCCATCAATGCGGATCAGCGCGCCGTCCCCGCCAAGGACGACCAGCGCGCCATTGCCGGTGCCGCTGGCATCCTGCGGATGGTCCAGCCCGCGGATCGCGCCCAGATCGGCACCCGAGGGACCGATGATGCGCAGCTCTCCCGCATCGGGCAGGACCAGCAAAAAGCGCCGCCCGAACGCATCGCTGCGCAGCGCCGCAACCTCTGTGTCCAGCGTCGTCGCGCCCAGAATATTCGCGCTGGCCAGCG
>JAGPGI010000316.1 GCA_018056045.1 Paracoccus sp. (in: a-proteobacteria) | reverse complement strand
AAGATCCAGATCACACCGGGCCATATCACCATTGGCGCCGGCGTCACCTATAGCGAATTCGAACCCTTCATTCTGGCCCATTTCCCCGAGGCGCTGGACTACTGGCTGCGGATCGGCGGCTGGCAGGTCAGGAATGCCGGCACCATCGGCGGCAATGTGGCGAATGGCTCGCCCATCGGGGAAACCCCGCCGCTGCTGATCGCGCTTGGCGCCACGATCACCCTGCGCAGTGTCAGCGCCCGGCGCGAACTGCCGATCGAGGATTACTTCATCGCCTATGGCAAGCAGGACCGCCGCCCCGGCGAATTCGTCGAAAGCATCACCATCCCGCTGAAGGGCGAGGCCATGATCGCCGCCTACAAGGTCAGCAAGCGCCACCATGCCGATATCACCGCTTCGGCCGCCGCGTTTCGCGTCGAGATCGAAAATGGCACCATCACCTCGGTCCGCGTGGCCTTTGGCGGCATGGCCGCAACCCCCAAACGCGCCACCAGCGCCGAGGCCGCGCTGCGGGGAAAACCCTTTGCCGCCGAGACATTCGAGGCCGCCGCCCGCGCCGTCGCCGGCGACTTCCAGCCGCTCAGCGACTGGCGCGCCTCTGCCGCCTATCGCCAGCACCTGGCGGCCAATTTCTTCCGCCGCTTCTGGCTTGAACAGTCCGGCGCCGAGCACCGCCTGAGGAGGGTCGAATGAAACAGGACGCGACGGTCAGGGGCGCGGCCCATAGCTCGATCATCCACGATTCGGCGGAAAAGCACGTCACCGGTCGCGCCGATTACATCGACGACCTGACCGAACCCGCAGGCACGCTGCATGCCTATCTGGGCCTCTCCGGCGTTGCCCATGGCCGCATCACCGCGATGGATCTGGACGCGGTGCGCGCCGCGCCCGGCGTGCATCTGGTGCTGACCGCGGACGATATCCCCGGCGAGAATGACATCAGCCCCAACGGGTTGCAGGACGACCCGGTGCTGGCTTTCCCGCTGGTGCAGTTCCACGGTCAGCCGATCTTTGCCGTCATCGCCGAGACGCGCGACCTTGCCCGCCGTGCCTGCAAGCTTGCGCGGGTGGAATACGACGAGCTGCCCTTTGCGCTGGACGCCATTTCGGCGCGCGATGCGGACATGGGCTATGTGACCAAGCCGCTGAAACTGGCGCGCGGCGACATGGCCGGGATGGCGCGCGCGCCGCGCCGCCTGTCGGGCCGCCTGACCGTCGGCGGGCAGGAGCATTTCTACCTCGAAAGCCAGATCGCCATGGCCATCCCCGGCGAGGATGACGAGGTCGCGATCCATGTCTCGACCCAGCACCCGACCGAGGTGCAGCACATGGTCGCCCATGTGCTCGCCGTGCCGGCGAACGCGGTGGTGGTGAATGTGCGCCGCATGGGCGGCGGGTTCGGCGGCAAGGAAACGCAGATGAACCTGTTTTCCTGCGTGGCCGCCATCGCCGCGAAACGGCTGGGCCGCGCGGTCAAACTGCGCCCCGACCGCGACGACGATTTCTCGATCACCGGCAAGCGGCATGATTTCGTTATCGACTACGAGGTCGGCTATGACGAGAGCGGCCGCATCCATGCGGTCAGCGGCGATTTCTATGCCCGCTGCGGCTTTTCGGCGGATCTCTCGGGGCCGGTGACGGACCGGGCCCTGTTTCACGCCGACAACGCCTATTATTACCCGGCGGTGGAACTGCGCAGCCACCCGATGAAGACGAACACCTGCTCGAACACCGCATTCCGCGGCTTTGGCGGCCCGCAAGGCGTCATCATGGCCGAACGCGTGGTCGAGGATATCGCCTATGCGCTTGGCCGCGACCCGCTGGAAATCCGCAAGCTGAACCTTTACGAAAACGGCCAGCTCACCCCCTATCATCAGAAGGTCGAGGACCAGATCCTGCCGCGCATCTTCGAGGAACTCGAAGCCAGCGCCGACTATCACGCCCGCCGGCAGGCGGTGCTGGACTGGAACGCAAGGGGCGGCGTCATCCGCAAGGGCATCGCCCTGACCCCGGTCAAGTTCGGCATCAGCTTCACCGCGACATGGTTCAATCAGGCCGGGGCGCTGATCCATATCTATTCCGACGGCTCGATCCACCTGAACCATGGCGGAACCGAGATGGGACAGGGCCTGAACACCAAGGTCGCGCAGGTGGTGGCCGAGGCGCTTGGCGTCAGCATCGACCGCATCCGCATCACCAAAACGACGACCGAAAAGGTGCCCAACACCTCGGCCACGGCCGCAAGCTCGGGCACCGACCTGAACGGCATGGCGGCGCTGGATGCCTGCCGCCAGCTTCTCGAGCGGCTGACCGGCTTTGCCGCCGAAACCCATGGCGTCGCGCCCGATCAGGTCACGATCGGCGAAACGGTGCGGATCGGCGGCACCGGGATCGCCTTTGCCGATTTCATCCGCAAGGCCTATCTGGCCCGCATCCAGCTTTCGGCGGCGGGATTCTACAAAACCCCGAAAATCCACTGGAATCGCGACACCGGACAGGGCCGGCCGTTCTACTATTTCGCCTATGGCGCCGCCTGCGCCGAGGTCGCCATCGACAGCCTCACCGGCGAATATGTCATTGAGCGCGCCGATGTCATCCATGACGTGGGCCGCAGCCTGAACCCCGCATTGGACAAGGGCCAGGTCGAGGGTGCCTTTGTCCAGGGGACCGGCTGGCTGACCAGCGAGGAACTCTGGTGGGATGACAAGGGCCGGCTGCGCACGCATGCGCCCTCGACCTACAAGATCCCGCTGGCCTCGGACCGCCCCAAGGTTTTCAACGTCAGGCTGGCCGACTGGTCGGTGAACCGCGAGAACACCATCAAACGCTCCAAGGCCGTGGGCGAGCCGCCCTTCATGCTGGGCATCTCGGTCTTTCAGGCGCTGAACATGGCCGTGGCCTCGTTCAACGGCTATGCGCAAAACCCGCGCATCGACGCCCCGGCCACGCCCGAGCGCGTGCTGATGGCCATCGAGAGGCTCAGATGATCCGGGTCGAGGTCACCCGCAGCCGCGGCTCGACCCCGCGCGAGGCCGGCGCGACGATGTTCGTCTCGGCCGAGATAACGCAGGGCACCATCGGCGGCGGGCAGCTGGAATACATGGCCATCGACCGCGCCCGGCAGATGCTGGCGCGGGACGAGACCACCGCCCGCATGGATATCCCCCTTGGCCCCGAAATCGGGCAATGCTGCGGCGGCCGGGTGGAACTGACCCTGACCCGCGTGGAAAGCCTGCCCGCCGCGCCCGCGCTGCCACAGGTGCTGATCTTCGGCGCCGGCCATGTCGGCCGGGCGCTCGCCCGCGCGCTGGCGCTTCTGCCCTTGCGCCCGATCCTGATCGACCAGCGCGCCCCCGAACTTGCGCAGGCCAGCGGCGAAACCCGCCTGACCCCCCTGCCCGAATCCGAGATCCGCACCGCCCCCCGGGGCAGCAGCTACATCATCCTGACCCATGACCACGCGCTTGATTTCCTGCTGGCCGCCGAGGCGCTGCGCCGCCTTGACGCGCCCTATACCGGCATGATCGGCAGCCGCACGAAACTGGCGCAGTTCCGCCGCTTCGCCCATGCGCAGGGACTTGATACCGACCGCCTGATCTGCCCCATCGGCGCCGGCAGATCGTCGGACAAGCGCCCCGAGGTCATCGCCGCCTTCACCGCCGCCGAGCTCATCGCCCGGCTGACCCAATCGACGTCTGCCATGAAAGAATACCCATGCGACAGCTGATCCGGGCGCGCACGCTCTCGTTCCATGCCGATCCGCAGGAAACCGACAACGCCTTCACCTATCACGAGGACGGCGCCATCATCACCGAGAACGGCAAGATCGCCGCCATCGGCGATTACGCCGCCCTGCGCGCGCCCGACCTGCCCGAGATCGACCACCGTCCGCACCTGATCCTGCCGGGCTTCATTGACCCGCATCTGCATTTCCCGCAGGTTCAGGT
>JAGPGI010000315.1 GCA_018056045.1 Paracoccus sp. (in: a-proteobacteria) | reverse complement strand
GCGATCCGCGCGCCTCGGCGCAGGCGATCATCTCGGTCATGGCGGCGGGCATCGCCAATGGCGGCGAGCCGGGCGAGGCATCCGGCCAGAAGGGCATGGAGCTGATGGCCGAGGTGAACAAGGCCGGGAACTTCGTCCCGGTCATCGGCAAATCGGCGACCATCGCGCAGGGCGCGACGCCCATCGTCACGGCATGGGACTATAACCTGCTCAGCTGGCGCGACGGTCTGGCCGGCAACCCGCCGGTCGAGGTGATCATTCCCTCGGACGGCGTTGTCGCAGGCGTCTATGTGCAGGCGATCTCGGCCTATGCGCCGCATCCGAATGCCGCGAAACTGTGGATGGAATACCTGTATTCGGACGAGGGGCAGCTGGGCTGGCTGAAGGGCTATTGCCACCCGATCCGCTTTAACGATCTGGTCAAGGCCGGCAAGGTTCCGCAGGAAATGCTGGACGCGCTGCCCCCCGCCGAGGCCTATGAAAAGGCGATCTTCCCCTCGCTGGAACAGCAAGAGGCCAACAAGAAAGTCGTGACCGAGGGCTGGGACAGCGTCGTCGGCGCGGCCGTCAAGGAATAACGGACCTATCAGGACAAGGGCGGTCCCGTTCCGGCGGGGCCGCCCCCAAGCGAACAGGGCAGTCATGAAACAGATCGGTTGGAACTGGCTGGGCGTCGCGCCCTTTTTCGCCTTTGCGCTGCTGTTTCTGGTGCTGCCGACGATGAATATCGTGATTGGCGCGTTCCAGAACCCCGAGGGGCAGTTCACCCTGCAAAACCTTGCCGGGCTGGCCTCGCCCCGGATCGTGGACAGCTTTGTCATCTCGATCAAGATTTCGCTGGCCTCGGCGATCCTTGGCTGCCTGATCGGCTTTGCCATGGCGGCGGCGGTGGTCATGGGCGGCGTGCCGGGCTGGATCAAGGCACCCTTGATGACGTTTTCGGGCGTCGCCTCGAATTTCGCCGGGGTGCCGCTGGCCTTTGCCTTTATCGCCACGCTGGGCCGCGTCGGGCTGGTGACCATGCTGCTGAAGCAGTGGTTCGGCATCAATATCTATGCGATGGGCTTCAACCTCTTGTCCTTTTGGGGCCTGACGCTGACCTATCTGTTCTTTCAGATCCCCTTGATGATCCTGATCATCACCCCCGCGCTTGAGGGGTTGAAGCGCGAATGGCGCGAGGCGGCCGAGGTGCTGGGCGCATCGACCGGGCAATACTGGCGCATGGTGGCGCTGCCGATCCTGTTCCCGTCGCTGCTGGGCACCTTCGCGCTGCTTTTCGCCAACAGCTTTGGCGCTGTTGCCACGGCCTATGCGCTGACCGGATCGTCGCTGTCGATCGTGCCGATCATGCTGTTTGCGCAGATCCGGGGTGACGTCTTGCAGGACCCGCATCTGGGCTATGCCATGGCCTTCGGGATGATCGTGGTCACGGGGCTGGCCAATCTGGCCTATGTCATCATGCGCACCCGCGCGGAACGGTGGATGAGATGAAGCGGCTCTGGTCATGGGCGGCCATCGTTCTGGGTGGCCTGTATTTCCTGCTGCCGCTGATCGGCACGGTCGAGTTTTCGCTGCGGATGCGGCGCGGGGAATATTCGCTGGACGCCTATCGTTCGGTGCTGGCGGACCCGCAATTTCGCGACACTTTCGGCTATTCGATCATCATGGCGCTGTTGACCATCGTGCTGGGTGTGCTGATCGTGGTGCCGACCGCCTATTGGGTGCGACTGCGCCTGCCGCGCCTGCGTCCAGTGATCGAGTTCATCACGCTGCTGCCGCTGGTCATTCCGGCCATCGTCGTCGTCTTTGGCTATATCCGGCTTTACAACACCTCATCGGTGCTGCCGCTGACCGGCTCGGCCTCGGGCACCAACCTGTTGCTGCTCTGCGGTTACGCCACGCTGGCGCTGCCCTATATGTACCGCGCCGTCGATACCGGGTTGTCGACGCTGGACGTGCGTTCCTTGACCGAGGCCGCGCAGTCCCTCGGCGCGGGCTGGGTCAGGATCATCAGCCGGCTGATCCTGCCCAATGTGCTGGGGGCGGTGATGTCGGGGGCGTTCCTCAGCTTTGCCATCGTCATCGGCGAATTCACCATGGCGGCGCTGCTGAACCGCCCGGCCTTTGGCCCCTATATGCAGCTGCTAGGGGCCAACCGCGCCTATGAACCCGCCGCGCTGGCCGTCATCGCCTTTGCCGCCACTTGGGGCTGCATGGGCCTGATGCAACTGATTTCACGCCTGCTGGGCGTCAGAAAGACCGCGAGATGAGCTTCCTTGTCCTTGACCACCTGCAGAAATCCTTTGGCGCGACCAAGGTCGTCCATGACTTCAACCTGTCGGTCGACAAGGGCGAGTTCGTCTCGTTCCTTGGCCCCTCGGGCTGCGGCAAGACCACGGTGCTGCGCATGGTCGCGGGGTTTGAAACCCCGACCGAAGGGCAGATCGTCATCGACGGGCAGGACGTCACCCGCCTGCGTCCGAACCAACGCCAGATCGGCATGGTGTTCCAGTCCTATGCGCTGTTTCCCAACCTGACCGTGGCCGAGAACGTGGGCTTTGGCCTGAAGGTCGCGGGGGTGGCGCGCGCCGAGCGTGGCCCCCGCGTGGCCGAGATGCTGGAGCTGATCGGCCTGCCCGATCTGGGCGGGCGCTATCCCTGGCAATTGTCGGGCGGCCAGCAGCAGCGGGTGGCGCTGGCCCGCGCGCTGGCGCCGCGTCCGCGCGTCCTGCTGCTTGATGAACCGCTTTCGGCGCTGGACGCCCAGATCCGCGTCAGCCTGCGCAACCAGATCCGCGAGATTCAGCAGCAGCTGGGCATCACCACCATCTTCGTGACCCACGACCAGGAAGAGGCGCTGTCGATTTCCGACCGCATCGTGGTCATGCACAAGGGCATTGCCGACCAGACCGGCACGCCCTCGGACATCTATAACAGCCCGGCCACGCATTTCGTCGCCGGTTTCGTCGGCACGCTGAACCGCCTTGAGGCCGAGGTGGTCGATCCCGCTTCGGGCCATGTCCGGGTCGCGGGGGCGGGGATCCTGCTGGAACGTCCCCTGCCGCCGGGCAAGGTGATGCTGGCCGCGCGTCCCGAAAGCCTGCGGATCGCCCCCGAGGGCATCCCGGCCGAGATCACCGGCGTCGAGTTTCTTGGCTCGGTCCAGCGGCTGCGCGCGCGCGTGGACGGGGCCGAGGTGGTGCTTGATCGTTTCAACGCCCCGGGCGAGGAATTGCCGCGTCCCGGCGCCCGCGTTTATCTGGCCGCGACGCGGACAAGCTGGCTGGTGTTGCCCGAGTAACGCATCACCTCAGCTCTTTGGCGCTTTGACCTGTCCAAAAGAACATCTGATCCGTAGCCCTCAACTGGATTTTAATCGGCGACAACCCGCCGATTCGTCTATTAGTATGTGCAAAGTTTCGCGCGGTTTGATTCCCGTGTGTTTTTTTAAAGGGGAACGCTCATGGCCACACTTACGGGTACCGCAGGCGGTGATACCCTCGTTGGTGGCGCCGATCCCGACCTGATTACCGGTGATGCTGGCAATGATACGCTCAATGGTGGCGCGGGCAGCGATTCCGTGGATGGCGGCACTGGCGCCGATCTGCTGATCTGGGATCAGGACACCGCCAGCAGCGGTTCCGCGGACACCTATCACGGTGGCGCCGGCGGCGAAGCTTTCGACCCCAGCCCCTATTCGCAGAGCGGCGGCGACACGCTGCTCGCCGGCTCTTCGGTCGCCGGAACCGCCGGGGTCACGCTGACTTTCACGGCCGACCCCTATACCGGATCGGTCTCGGACGGGCATGGCCACTCGCTTGCATTCGACGGCATCGAACGCTTCATCACCGGGGCTGGCAGCGACTTCATCGACGCCTCGCTACTGACCGCGACCGGCAGCGACGGCATCCGCATCCATACCGGTGACGGCGACGATACGATCTATGGCAGCGAGGCG
>JAGPGI010000314.1 GCA_018056045.1 Paracoccus sp. (in: a-proteobacteria) | reverse complement strand
AGGGAAAGGCCAGCACGCTGGCCTGCGGCAGCACGGCGCGCAGTTGCGCCAGCACCGGGGCCGGGGTCCGGGCGATGTCGCGGCCGTTCAGGGCAATGCGGCCGGCATAGCCGATATCGCCGCTGATCGCCCTGAGCAGCGTCGATTTTCCGGCGCCGCTGGGGCCGATGATGGCGGTGATGCGGCCGGGCGCGGCGCGCAGATTGACGCCCTGCAACAGCTCCCGCCGGCCGGCGCGCACGCAAAGGTCGTGAACCTCAAGCATCGCTCACAGATCCACCAGCGCGCGGCTGCGCAGCAAGACCCACAGAAAGAACGGCCCGCCGGTGACGGCGGTGACAATGCCGATGGGCAGCTCGGCCGGGGCGATGACGGCGCGGCTGACCATGTCGGCCAGTATCAGCACCGTCGCCCCCAGAAGCGCCGCGTTGGGCAGCAGGTGGCGATGATCGGGGCCCGAGATCAGCCGCAGCAGATGCGGCACGATGATGCCGACGAAACCGATGCCGCCGCTGAGCGCCACGGCGGTGCCGGTGGCCAGCGCGACGGTCAGGATCGCCATGGCCTTCACCCGCTGGACGGCGATGCCGATATGGCCGGCCGCCGCCTCGCCCAGGGCCAGCCCGTTCAGCCCCGGCGCCAGCAGCGGCGCGGCGCAGACCGTGACCGCCAGCAGCGGCGCGGCGACGATCAGCTTCTCCCAGCTTGCGCCGGCCAGCGAACCCATGGTCCAGAAGGTGAAATCGCGCAACTGCGTGTCATCGGCGAAATAGACCAGAAGCCCGGTCAGCGCCGAGGTCATCGCCCCTAGCGCGATCCCCGCCAGCAGCATGGTCGCGACCGAGGTCCGCCCCTGCCGCGTCGCCACCCGGTAAAGCAGCATGGTCGAGGCCCATGCCCCGGCAAAGGCCGCCATCGGCACCAGCCACGCGCCCAGGGCAAAGGGCAGGACCCCGCCCAGCACGATCGCCGCGACCGCGCCCAGCCCGGCGCCGGCACTGACGCCGACGATGCCGGGATCGGCCAGCGGGTTGCGGAACAGCCCCTGCAACAGCGCCCCCGAAACCGCCAGCGCCGCGCCGATCAGCCCGCCCATCATCAGACGCGGCAGCCGGATATCCCAAAGCACGATCCGGTCCCGCGCGGCGATCCCCTGCCCGGCCATGAGATCGCGCAACGCCTGCCCCAGCGAGGTGTCAGAGGCGCCGCTGGACAGGCTGGCAGTTCCCGCGCAGATCAGCAGCACGACCAGCAGCCCGGTCAGACGCCGGGCGTTGCCGCTGCGATCCCCCGCGACCCGAGGCATGGCCATCGCGCCCGTATCGCTCATGTCTTGCCCGCGAGGTCCCTCAGACCCGCCGCGAGCTCGGTCACCGCCTGACCGGTGCGCACCGAAAAGCCCAAAAGCAGCATGCCGTTCATGCGGATCACCGCCGCCCGCTTGCCCGCCGGGGTGGCGGCAATGGCGGGATGGGCCAGCAATTCGGCCTGCGCCACATCGGCATCGCCCCGCGCCTCCATCAGCAGGATGGCGTCGGGCGCGGCCGACAGCACCGCCTCGTCGCTGAGCGGCTTGTAGCCCTCAAAGCCGGTGACCGCATTCTGCGCCCCGGCCAGCCGGATGATGCCATCGGCGGCGGTGTTCTGACCGGCCGCCAGAAGCCGCCCGTCCTGCACCGAAAGGACAAACAGCACCCGTTGCCCCGGCCCTGTGACATCCGCGGTCGCTGCGTCGATTTCGCCGGCGATGCGGTCGGCAAGCCTTGCCCCCTCATCCGGCATGCCGAGCGCCCCGGCCACCGCCGCGATCTTGGCCAGCACCGCCTGCCGGTCATAGCCCATGGGAACGGTCACCACCGGGATCTCGGTCTTGCGGATCACCTCGAGCGCCTCGGGCGGACCGGCGCCATCCTCGAGCAGGATCAGGTCGGGATCGACCGAGATCAGCCCTTCCGGCGAAAGCCGGCGCACATAGCCGATATCGGGCAGTTCGCGCGCCGCCTCGGGATAGGTCGAGGTGCTGTCGCGGGCGACCAGCCGGTCTTCCTGTCCCAGCGCATAGACGATCTCGGTCACCGAGCCGCCGGCCGAGACGATGCGCCGGGCCGGCTCGGCCCCCGCCGGCATGACCGCCAGCACCGATGACAGCACCCCCGACAGGATCAGCGCGCCAAACCGTGTCATGCCGCGGTCTCCGGCGCCAGCTCGTCCAGCCCCTGCACCAACTCGTTCCAGCCCGCGGCGGCCTCGTCATCGGCCAGCACGCCGAAGATCTGGGTGATCAGCATGCCGTCGCGGTCAAAGGCCTCGACCGAGATTGCATCGCCCCGGCGGGTCGATTTGGTGACCTGCCAGACCTCGGCGATATGGTCGGTGCGCAGATGCAGGTCAAACCCCGGATCCAGCACGTTCAGCCACGGCCCCATGCGCTTGAGATTGCGGATCGGCCCGGTATGGATCTCGATGCAGCCCGGATTGCCGACAAAGACCATGATCGGCAGGGCGGTTTCGGCGGCGCGGGTCAACAGCGTCTCGACCGCATCCACCGGCAGCGGCCGCACATAGGGCGCGCCGGCGATGCGATAGGCGCCCAGCCGGTTCATCCTGAGCTTGCGCACCATCTGCAGGAACTGGTGGGTGTCGGTCAGCTGGTCCCATTCCTCGCGCAATTGCCGGGCCTTGGCCGCGTCGGCGCGTGCCGGCTCGACCGGCTGGCGGGGGGTGACGGGCTGGGCATCATCCTGATCGGAGGCGCGCAATTCCTCGACCAGCCCCGGCCAAAGCTCCGATTGCGAGGTCTCGCGCAGAAAGATCTTGTGGACCGCATCGCCCGCCGCGTCAAAGATCTGGATCGAGCGGCGGACCCCCTCGCCCACCGGCTTTTCGACGGCAAAGGCGTGGACCCAGCGCGCCGGGAACAGCCGCAGGTCGATGTCGTGATTGACCACCAGCGCCGCATGCGGACCGGGCCGGAAGCCGTCATAGACGCCGACCTTTTCGATGACGCAGCTTTCATTGCGGGTCAGCGCCATGACCTCGCCCAAACGCATCGCAGCCGGGATGATGCGGTCATAATCGGCGCTGATCCGGGTCACGCCATGCCCGATATGGGCGGCAATAAGCTGCGCCTCGGAAATCTGCAGGCGGTCAGCCAGATCGCGCTCGCGCAGATCGGGGCTGGCCAGACGGGCGGCGCGGATATCGGCGGGAGTTTTCGGGGTCAAGGCTCGGGTCCCTTCATGGCGCCATGGATGGGGCATAATTACCGACTAAAAAACTCAGAATCAAGCCGGGCAACGATCATGGGGCGATCATGGGGCGGCGATCTTGCCACCCTCACAGAAATTCGCGGCGCGGTCGGCAAATAGTCTAGTCTTTTTGTCACCATATTGGTAAACGGTTCGCGAGATGACCGGCCGCCCCAGCACCCAGCGGGACGCGGCCGGGCCGCCCAGCCGATCCAAAGCCAGGCTCGAACCGCATCGTCGCGACAAGCGGTGCAAAGGCACCGTCGCGCCCCATCTGGCCTGGATTGCACATGAGCTATCGAATCACGACCCTGACACATGCATCGGCGACCCTCCTGGCGCTGGTTTTCGGCAACGCCACCGCCGCCGCGCAGGAGGCTTCCGCGCCGGAGCCCGCAAAGCAGGCGGAAGAGCAGGCAGCGGCCGAGGACACCATCCGCCTGAACGCGATCACCCTGATCGGCACCGGCCTGCCGACCGAGGTGATGTACAGCCCCTCATCGGTCACCGTGATCGAGGCCGATGAGATCGAGGACAGGAGCCCCTCTTCGGTCGCCAGGATCCTGTCGGACGTGCCCGGCATCCGGGTCAGCGAGTCGGGGATCGAGCGCATCCGCATCCGCGGCGAAAGCTCGCAGCGGGCGGCGATCATGCTGGACGGGCAGCGCCTGTCGGACCACACCAATTACGGCACGCCGATCCTGATCGCGC
>JAGPGI010000313.1 GCA_018056045.1 Paracoccus sp. (in: a-proteobacteria) | reverse complement strand
GAGAAGGACTTGTCCTGAATGGTCGATTCCCGGATGAAGGTCAGCCCGACATGCGATTTCTTCACATCGACCGTCTTCGAGGTCACGAACTGCGCGTAAAGCCATGCGGCCTGCGCGCGGTCCACGGGGGTCGATTTCATCAGCGTCCACGAACCCACGTCCTGATAGCCGATCTTGGTGCCTTCGGTCCAATAGGCCCCGTGCGGCGAGGGCGCCATGCGCCATTTCGGCGTGCCGTCCGCGTTCACCACGGCGGTGCCTTCCTTGACCATGTCGGCGGTGAAGGCGGTGTACCAGAACATCTGCTGGGCGATGTCGCCGCGTGCCGGGACCGGCCCGGCCTCGCCAAAGGTCATGCCCTGAGCTTCCGGCGGGGTGTATTTCTGCAGCCAATCGATGGCCTTGGTCACGGCATAGACCGCAGCCGCGTCGTTGGTCGCACCGCCGCGCGCCACGCAGGAGCCGACCGGACGGCTGTTTTCATCGACGCGGACGCCCCATTCATCGACCGGAAGCCCGTTCGGCTCGCCCTTGTCGCCCATGCCGGCCATGGACATCCAGGCATCGGTGTAACGCCAGCCAAGGCTGGGGTCCTTTTTGCCGTAATCCATGTTGCCCCAGGCTTTCGCCGGGCCGCCCTCGATATAGGACATGTCGCGGCCGGTAAAGAATTCGGCGATATCCTCATAGGCCGACCAGTTCACCGGGACGCCCAGATCATAGCCGTATTTGGCCTTGAAATCGTCCTTGGTCTTCTGGTCGTTGAACCAGTCATAGCGGAACCAGTAGAGGTTCGCGAATTGCTGGTCGGGCAGTTGATACAGATCGCCATCCGGCGCGGTGGTGAATTTCAGCCCGATGAAATCCGGCAGGTCCAGACCGGGATTGGTGAAGTCCTTGCCCTCGTCGGCCATCCACTTGGTCAGGTCGCGGGCCTGCTGATAGCGCCAATGGGTGCCGATCAGGTCCGAGTCGTTGACATAGCCGTCATAGATATTTTCGCCGGTCTGCATCTGGGTCTGCAGCTTTTCGACGACATCGCCTTCGCCGATCAGGTCATGGGTGACCTTGATGCCGGTGATGGCGGTAAAGGCCGGGGCCAGCACCTTGGCCTCGTATTCATGGGTGGTGATGGTTTCGGAAACCACCTTGATCTCCATCCCCGCCAGCGGCTTTGCGGCGTCGATGAACCACTGCATTTCCTTTTCCTGATCGGCGCGCGACAGCGTCGACAGATCGCCGATCTCGGCGTCGAGGAACTGCTTGGCAGCTTCCATATCGGCCCATGCGGGCGCGGTGCCCGTGACCATCAGCGCAAGCGCCATGGCCGTTCTGGTTGCAGTCAGTCTCATGGTTTCCTCCCTTGGAATGTGAGACGTTACTTGGATTTTGCCCGGGCAATCGCCGCTGCCCTTGGGCGGGATCATCGGCCCGTCAGACCCAGCGGAACACCGCCGCGGCATAGACAAGGCACAGTGCCAGCGCCCACCAGAGCGGCGGGCCGGCGAAAAACAGCCAGACCAGACAGATGAAGGCCGAGCCGAGAAGCGTGATGAACAGACGGTCGCCGCGCGTTGTCTCGATCCGCAGGATGCCATGGCGGGGCGTTTCCGGAAAGCGGATCGCCAGGATGGTGAACAAGACCAGAAGGCTGGCGATGGTCCAGAAGAACAGCGCCACCGGGAAGGTCCAGGCCATCCAGCCGCCAGGGATCATCGGCGCGAACCAGTCTTTCGCGCCATCCTTGGCGGGGGTGGCCCAGATCAGGAAGGCAAGCGCCGCGCCCAGGATGATGATGGCCGTGCCATAGATCGCGGGCCAGTTGGTGTGACGGGCGGGGGTTGCGGTATCAGCCATGGCGAACCTCAGACGCGGCCCAGGGCAAAGCCCTTGGCGATGTAGTTGCGGACAAACCAGATCACCAGCGCGCCCGGCACGATGGTCAGCACACCTGCCGCCGCCAGCACACCCCAGTCCATGCCCGACGCGGAAACCGTGCGGGTCATCGTCGCGGCGATGGGTTTGGCGTTCACCGATGTCAGGGTGCGCGACAGCAGCAGCTCGACCCATGAGAACATGAAGCAGAAGAAGGCGGCAACCCCGATGCCCGATGCGATCAGCGGCATGAAGATGCGCACGAAGAAGCGCCCAAAGCTGTAGCCGTCGATATAGGCGGTCTCGTCGATTTCCTTGGGCACGCCGCGCATGAAGCCCTCAAGGATCCAGACGGCCAGCGGCACGTTGAACAGACAATGCGCCAAGGCCACCGCGATATGCGTGTCAAACAGCCCGATCGAGGAATAGAGCTGAAAGAACGGCAGTGCAAAGACGGCCGGCGGCGCCATGCGGTTGGTCAAGAGCCAGAAGAACAGATGCTTGTCGCCCAGAAAGTTGTAGCGCGAAAAGGCATAGGCCGCCGGCAGTGCCACGGCGATGGAAATCACCGTGTTCATCACCACATAGATGATCGAGTTGACGTAACCCATGTACCAGCTCGGGTCGGTCAGGATGGTGCGGTAGTTCTGAAAGGTCAGGTTGGTGGGGAACAGCGTGAAGCTGCCGGTGATTTCGGCATTTGTCTTCAGGCTCATGTTCAGCAGCCAGTAGATCGGCAGCATCAGGAACAAAATATACAGGACCATCACCACGGCCGAGGATTTGACGCGCATCACATGGCCTCCGGGATATCGGATTGCGAGCGGTCCATATTGGTCATCACCGTGTAGAACACCCAGCTGACCAGCAGGATCACAAGGAAATACATCAGCGAGAAGGCCGCGGCCGGGCCAAGGTCGAACTGACCGACAGCCATCTTGACCAGATCGATGGACAGGAAGGTGGTCGAGTTGCCGGGTCCGCCGCCGGTGACGACGAAGGGCTCGGTATAGATCATGAAACTGTCCATGAAGCGCAGCAGCACCGCGATCAGCAGCACGCCCTTCATCTTGGGCAGCTCGATATAGCGAAAGACGGCCCAGCGGCTGGCCTGATCGATCTTGGCCGCCTGATAATAGGCCTGCGGGATGGATTGCAGCCCGGCATAGCACAGCAGCGCCACCAGCGACGTCCAGTGCCAGACATCCATCACCACGACGGTGATCCAGGCATCCAGCGGGTCATTGGTATAGTTATAGTCGATCCCCAGCGCCTCGAGCGTGTGCCCCAAAAGACCGATATCGACGCGGCCAAAGATCTGCCAGATCGTGCCGACGACGTTGAAAGGGATCAGCAAGGGCAGCGCCATCAGGACCAGCACCACGCTGGACCAGAAGCCTTTTTTCGGCATGTTCAGCGCGACGAAAATGCCCAGAGGCACCTCGATGGCCAGAATGATGGCCGAAAACAGCGCTTGCCGGCCAAGCGCCTCGTGCAGGCGTTCGGAATGGACCATCTCGTCGAACCATTCGAGGCCCGCCCAGAAGAATTCGTTGTTTCCGAACGTGTCGTTGAAGGCATAGTTCACCACCGTCATCAGCGGGATCACGGCCGAAAACGCCACGACCACCAGCACCGGCAGCACCAGAAACCAGGCCTTGTTGTTCCAGGTCTTTTCCATCAGGCGGCCCTTTCCTGCGCCGGCGCGACACGCCAGTCATCGGCATAGACGTTGATCTTGTCGGGCGCGAAGGTGACGCGGGGCAGGCCCTCGACCGGCATTCCTTCGGGGATGACGACATTGAGCGCATTGCCCAGAACCTCGCCGCGCACCAGACGGTGGCGGCCGACATCCTCGACCCGGCGGACGCTGAAGGGCAGGCCCCCGCTCGCAGTCAGCATGGCATGTTCGGGGCGAATGCCGATCTGGGTCCGCCCCGGCATGCTGGCATAGGCGGCGCCAAGGGCCACAACCTCGCCGCCCGGCAAGGTGGCCTGCGCCCCCCGCACCTCGGCCGGCAGAAAGTTCATGCCGGGCGAGCCGATGAAATAGCCGACAAAGGTATGGGCGGGGGTCTCGAACAGTTCCTCGGG
>JAGPGI010000033.1 GCA_018056045.1 Paracoccus sp. (in: a-proteobacteria) | reverse complement strand
GCCCATGATTCCCGTTTTCGACGGCCATAACGATTTTCTGCAGCGTATGGTCGAGGCCGGCCCCAAGCGCGACGCGCTTTGGCTGGAAGGCGACGGGAGTGGCGATATCGACCTGCCCCGGATGCGGGCGGGCGGCATGGCGGGGGGATTTTTCGCGATCTGGGTGCCCTCGAGCCCCGATCCCGATTCCGCCATCCATGCGCTGCTGAAGGAAAACCCGCCCTTTGCCCTGCCTTTGCCGGACGAGGTCCAGCTCTCGGTGGCCCTGCCCCATGATTTCGCGCAGGCCGGGCAGTTGATGGCGATGGAGCGGACCGGGACGCTGACCATCTGCAAGACCGCGGCCGATATCCGCAGCGCCATGGCCGCCGGCCGCATCGCCGCGATCATGCATCTGGAGGGCGCCGAGCCGATCGCCGATATGGATGCGCTGCATGTCTGGCACGCGATGGGCCTGCGCTCGCTGGGGCCGGTCTGGTCGCGCCCGACCCGCTATGGCCATGGCGTGCCCTTTGCCTTCCCCTCATCGCCCGATACCGGGCCGGGGCTGACCCCCGAGGGCAAGGCCCTGGTGCGCGAATGCAACCAGTTGCGGATCATGCTGGACCTGTCGCATCTGAACGAAAAAGGCTTTGACGACATCGCGGCGCTGTCGGTCGCGCCGCTGGTCGCCACCCATAGCTGCGCCCATGCCGTCTCGCCCAGCTCGCGCAACCTGACCGACCGGCAGTTGCAGGTGATCGCGGAAACCAAGGGGTTGGTCGGGCTGAACTATGCCATCGGCTTCCTGCATCCCGAGGGCTTGCGCACGCCGATGCGTGGCTATGAGATCATGCTGCGCCATCTGGACCACCTGCTGGCGCATCTGGGCGAGGATGGCGTGGCACTGGGGTCGGATTTCGACGGCGCCGAGATGCCCGCCGATCTGGCCGATGCCAGCGCCCTGCAGGGTCTGGTCCAGGCGATGCTGGACCATGGCTATGGCCGCGAACTGACCGAAAAGATCGCCTGGCGCAACTGGCTTGGCGTGCTTGAGCGGAGCTGGGGCGCGTAAGGGGAAGGAAACGGGAGGCAGCGATCCGATACAATCAACAGGAACTCGTTATTCGATCACTCCTCCCGTAAGCAGATATTTGCCACAACTTGCGGGTGAAAAGAACCTGTCCGTTTCGATATGCGTAGAATTGCCTATGCCGCCCGCCGGTGCGGGGGCACAGGGCTAGACGATCACCGGATCGAGCTCCATCGCGGCGGCCAGCGCCCGGAACCGCGCCTCGGCCACCTCGCCCATCAGCGCGCGGCCGGTCTTGGTCAGGCGCAGTTCAAGCAGCTTTTTCTTGGGATGCAGCTGCAACTCGCCCGCCTCGGCCGGATCCTTGACCGAGAACATGGCGCCAAAGCGCATGGCCTTGCCCAGAACCTCGGCGTCGCGGGTTTCCTGTTCGGTCAGCAGCGCGAAAAGCGGCGCCATGGGCGAATTCGCGTGGCTGTTCTTGTAGCGGTGCAGCAAGGACAGGCCCAGAAACACCCGCTCGGGATGCGACAGCGCCGCCATATTGGCGCGCGTCACATTGTCGAAACAGGCATCCGCCCGGTAATCGGGATGGGTGCGCCAGGTGGTGTCATGAAGCAGGCAGGCCGCGCGGATCAGCCGGTCGCGTTCGGGCGGCACCTTGGCGAAAAGCGGCTGCAGGAACTGGTAGAGCTTCTTGCCGAAACCCGGCATCCGCGCCATCTGGCGTTCCGAGAATCGCGCCGCCTCGATCAGCGGGTCGCGCAGGCGCAGGGTCTCGGGCATCTGTTCATAGAGCAGCCCCTCGCGGATGCCATAGGACGACACCGCCAGCGATTTCGGCTTCAGGCTTTCGACCAGTTGCTTCAGCACCAGACTGGCCAGCGGCACCAGTTCCATCCGGCTTTGGGAAATGCCGGTGGCGGCACGCATCTCGGCGATGGTCTTGCCGCCGATCCATTTCACCGTCTGCGCCACCGCCTCGGGGGTCATGCGGTATTCGTGCAGCACCGTCATCGGATAGTCAGCGCGCACCATGTCCAGCCGCCCGATCGCCCGCCACGAGCCACCGACCAGATAGATCTGCTCATGCCCCCGGCCCAGCTTTTCGGCGGCCTCTTCCATGATCTTGCGGATATGGTCGCGCAGGCCCTGCTCGCCGCCCTTGACCTGCTGCAGACGGAACGGCCCCAGCGGCGTGCTGATGCGGCGGCCGACCTTGCCATTGGCGACCTCGGCCAGCTCCATCGAGTTGCCGCCGATATCGCAGACCAGCCCCTTGGCCTCGGGCCAGCCCAGCAGGACGCCCTGCGCCGAAAGCCGCGCCTCTTCCTCGCCGTCGATGACCCAAAGCTTCAGCCCGGTTTCCTTTTCCACCGCCTTGCGGAAGGCCGGCCCGTCCTTGGCCTCGCGCACGGCGGCGGTGGCCACGCAGGTCAAGGGCTTGATCCCCATGCTGTCGGCCAGCACCGCAAAGCGCTTGAGCGCCGCCATGCCGCGCACCGCGCCCTCGGGGTTCAGCATCCCGGTCGAGGCCAGCCCCTGCCCCAGACCCGCCATCACCTTTTCATTGTAGAAATAGGCCGGCGAGCGCGCGGCCCCGTCGAACACCACCATCCGGATCGAGTTCGATCCGACATCGACCACGCCCACGCGGCTCAGCGCCCGTTCCGAGGCGCGCTCGAACAACGAGCGGCCAAAGGGCTCGATGGTTTCTCCGCTTGCGGTCACGACACCGTTCATCGGGTTCCTCTCGATTCCGTTACCGCATCGGGCGGTAGAAGCTGGATGGGGCAATTCGCCCTTTGCGTCAATCCGTCGAATGCGTCAGCGCCGGAACGTCGCGGGCTCCGGCCGTCCCACGCCCCGAAAGAGACGGGTTTTCCATGAAGAACTTGTGACACGAGAACAGATCGTCGCGCCCTGCGGGCAAATAGCGCAGGTAGCGCCCGTCGGGCTGCAACAGCCAGCTTTGCGCCTCATCGGCCATATTGGCGGCCATGATCTGGCTGGTGATCTGCGCCTTCACCGTCTCGTTGAAGCATTCGATCAGCGTCTCGACCCGGCGCGACAGGTTGCGCCCCATCCAGTCGGCCGAGCTGATGAAGACCCGCGCCTTTTTCGAGGGCAGGCCGAAGCCATTGCCGAAACAGACGATGCGGGAATGTTCCAGAAACCGGCCGACGATGGATTTGACGCGGATGTTTTCCGACAGGCCCTTGATGCCGGGGCGCAGCCCGCAGATGCCGCGAATGACCAGATTGATGCGCACGCCGGCCTGACTGGCAGCATAAAGCGCGTCGATCACGTCCTTTTCGATCAGGCTGTTCATCTTGGCCCAGATCGCGGCGGGCCGGCCACGGCTGGCAAAATCCGCCTCGCGGGCGATCAGTTCCAGCAGGCGTTCCTTCATGTCGATGGGCGAGATCGCCATGTTTTCCAGCCCGTCCGGCTGCACATAGCCCGACAGGAAATTGAACACCTTGGACGCATCGCGCCCCAGCGCCGCATCGCAGGTAAAGAGCGACAGGTCGGTGTAGACCTTGGCGGTGATCGGGTGATAGTTGCCGGTGCCGAAATGGGTATAGGTGACCAGCTGGTCGCCCTCGCGCCGGACGACCGCGCTGATCTTGGCATGGGTCTTGTAGTTCACGAAGCCATAGACGACATGCGCGCCCGAGCGTTCCAGCCGCCGCGACTGGCGGATATTGGCGGCCTCGTCGAAGCGCGCTTTCAGTTCCACCAGCGCGGTGACCGACTTGCCCGATTCGGCGGCCTCGCACAGCGCGTCCACGATCGGGCTGTCGCGCGAGGTACGGTAAAGCGTCTGCTTGATCGCCAGCACATCGGGGTCGCGCGCCGCCTGCGCCAGAAAGCGCACCACCATGTCGAAGGTCTCATAGGGGTGGTGCAGCAGCATGTCCTTCTGGCGGATCGCCGCGAACATGTCGCCGTCATGGTCCTGAACCCGCTCGGGCACGCGCGGGCTGAAGCTGGGCCATTGCAGGTCGCGGCGGCTGTCCAGAATCAGTTCGCGCAGATCGGCCATGCCCAGCAGGCCCTCGACCTCGACGACCTCTTCGGGATTGACCTGCAATTCCTCCATGATCAGGCCGCGCAGCCGGTCAGGGGCGCCCGAGGTGATCTTCAGCCGGATGACCGAGCCGCGGCGGCGCCGTTTCAGCGCCGTCTCGAATTCGCGCACCAGATCCTCGGCCTCTTCCTCGACCTCAAGGTCGCTGTCGCGCAGCACCCGAAAGGCGCAATGGCCGATGTCGCGATAGCCCGGGAACAGGCTGGGCAGATGCATCAGCAGCAGGTCCTCCAGCCGCAGGAAGCGCTTGCCGCCGGGCAGCGGGATGAACCGCGCGACCTGCTGGGGGATCGGCAAGAGCGCCTGCATCCGCCGCCCGTCGCTTTCGCGCGCAAGCTCCAGCGCCAGCGAAAAGCCGGTATTCGGGATGAAGGGGAACGGATGCGCCGGGTCGATGGCCAGGGGCGACAGCACCGGGAACACCTGTTCGACGAAATGCCGGCGCAGGAATTCCTCTTCGGCGCGGGTCACGCGCGAGCGCGACAGGATGGTGATATCGACCAGCTCCAGCTCGCGCCGCAGCCCGTTCCAGACCGCCTGCTGCGCGCCCATCAGGCGGCGGGCATCGGAATTGACCAGCGCCAGTTGCTGGGCCGCCGTCAGCCCGTCATCAGAGTGGGTGGTGTTTCCCTCGCGGACCAGCTCGCGCAGGCCGGCGACGCGAACGGTGTAGAATTCGTCAAGGTTGGTGGCCGAGATCGACAGGAAACGCAGCCGTTCCAGCAGCGGCACACGGGGATTGCGCGCCTCGTCCAGCACCCGCCAGTTGAAGGCCAGCCAACTGATCTCGCGGTTAAAAAACCGCGACGGGCCCTCGGGCGGGCCATCGGCCAGTTTGGTGGGAACGGGGAACGGGAATTTCAGGAAATCGGATTGGGTCATGTCGCTCGGGTCGGGAAAGGCGCAGGGATCATGCGTCAGGCGGGGCCAGCTTGTCCAGAAGTTCGGCGGCAAGGCGGCGGGTGATGGCACGGCGGTCCGCCAGCGATTCCCGGTCCATGGCCGCAACAAGGCGCCGCGCCAGATCAAGGTCGCGGTCCATGCGCAGCGCCAGCCAGTCGATCACCTCGGGCGCGACCTGAATCTGGCGGTCGGTGAACAGCTTGACCAGCACGGCCGGCAGCAGCGCCTCGTCCGGGGGCGGCAGCACCGCCTGCGCCGCCGTGTCCAGCCGCGAGCGCAGATCCGGCAGCACGATCCCCCAGTCGCGCGGCGGCAGTTGCGCGGTGATCAAAAGCAGCCCCTGCCGGGCGCCGGTCAGGTTCCACAGGTGAAACAGCCCCTGTTCCGCCGCCGGATTGCCGCCGATTTCATGGGCGTCTTCGACCACCACGGCGCCGCCCATGGGCATCAGCTCATCGACATTGCCGGCATTCAGCGTCCAGGCCTGCACGATCTGGGCGTCACGCTCGGCCGCCCAGAAACCGGCCAGATGCGACTTGCCCGCGCCCGGGCCGCCGATCAGCATCAGCCGCCCCTGCGGCCAGCGCTCCGGCGCGTCCAGCATGGCCAGCGCGTCGCGATTGGCGCCGGTGATCAGAAAATCGTCCCGTGACGAGGCCGGCGGCATCGTCAGATCAAGGGCCAGCTGTCGTGCCAAGGCTCAGGCGCCCCTGCTACCCGGTCCCGACCCCGCCTCGGTCCAGAGCTCTGCGGGCGAAGGCGGCCCTTCGGCATCGGGCAGAACCCCCGTCTTCTGGCGGCGCTGATGCTGGTCCAGCAGCTCAGACAGCTTTTCCTCGCGGTGGAGTTCGGCCAGCGCCAACTCATGCGAAACCTGCGCCTGCTCGCGTTCCGCTGCGGCGGTGCCGCGCGCGACCAGTTCGACCCGCGTCGGTGGCGCGGGCGGCGCGGGCACCTCGCGCCCGGTATAGATCGAGCTGTCCATGTAGCGCCCGACGCTGTAGCGCACCAGCACCCCAAGCGCCGCCGAGACCGGCACCGCGACCAGCAACCCGACAAAGCCGAAGACCGTGCCGAAGACCGACAGGGCCAGCATCAGCCAGACCGGATGCAGCCCGATGCTGGAGCCGACGATCTTGGGCTGCAGGTAATTGCCCTCGACCACCTGCCCGATGGCGAATACGGCGATGACGGCGGCGATCCAGACCGGCTGGTCCCAGAAGCTGAAGACCGCGACCCCGATGGCGGTGGCGCCGCCGATGATCACGCCGACATAGGGAATGAAGGACAGCGACGCCGCCATCACCCCGATGGCGATGCCAAAGGGCAGACCCACCAGCCCCAGCCCGACCGAATAGAAGGTGCCAAGGATCAGGATGACCAGCCCCTGCCCGCGCACGAAGCCCGAAAGCGCCCGGTCGATATCTGTGGCGATGCCGCGGATCGCGGGGGCATGCTCGCGCGGCAGAAGGTCGTCCAGCCGGGCCACGATCCTGTCCCAGTCCAGCAGCAGATAGAAGGTCACGACCGGCACGATGACGACCAGCGCCAGCATGCTGACGACGCTCATGACCGAGCCCAGTACGGTGCTGAACAGCTGCCCCGCCCGCGACGACAGGTTATGCGCCGCATCGGTCAGCGCATTGTTGATGGTGCTGCCCTCGGTAAAGACCTGCGGAAAGCGGGTGCGCAGGAATTGCATCAGCTGCTCGGCCATGGCCGGCGCGGTCTCGATCAGCGCCGAGGTCTGGCGCACAAGGACCGGCACCACGACCAGAAACACCATGACCACGATCAGCGCCGCGATGATGGTGATGACCACGACCGAAAGCGTGCGCGAAAGCCCCATCCCCTCAAGCCGGTCGGCGACGGGATCCAAGAGATAGGCGGCGGCGGCGCCCAGGATGAAGGGCATCACTGCATTGCCCACCAGCCAAAGCAGCAGGAACAGGACGGCAAAGGTCCCGCTCCAGTACCAGACCTGCTTCTGTGTCGTCAGCCGCATGGCCGGTTCTCCCCGTCGATATGTCGCGTCCTATTTGCCGCCTTGGCACGGCAGTTGCAAGGAAGCCGTTGCCCCGTCAGCCGCACTGCGCTAACCCGTGCCGACCAAGATCGAGGATTTCGCCATGCGGCTTTCGCGCTACTTCATGCCCGTCCTGAAAGAAGACCCCAAAGAGGCCCAGATCGTCAGCCACCGGTTGATGCTGCGCGCCGGCATGATCAAGCTGCAGGCGGCGGGCATCTATTCCTGGCTGCCGCTGGGCCACAAGCTGCTGCGTCGCATCGAGCAGATCGTGCATGAGGAACAGCAGCGCGCCGGGCATATCCCGATGCTGATGCCGACGCTTCAGCCTGCCGATCTGTGGCGCGAATCCGGCCGCTATGACGATTACGGCGAGGAAATGCTGCGCATCACCGACCGCCACAAGCGCGACATGCTTTACGGCCCCACCAACGAGGAGATGATCACCGACATCTTCCGGTCGCATGTGAACAGCTACAAGGATCTGCCGCTGACGCTGTATCACATCCAGTGGAAATTCCGCGACGAGATCCGCCCGCGTTTCGGCGTCATGCGCGGCCGCGAATTCCTGATGAAGGACGGCTACAACTTCGACCTGACCAAGGAAGACGCGCTGCATGCCTATAATCGGCATCTGGTCAGCTATCTGCGCACCTATGAGCGCATGGGCCTGCAGGCGATTCCGATGCGCGCCGATGGCGGCCCGATCGGCGGCGACTATACCCATGAGTTCCTCGTGCTGGCCGAAACCGGAGAATCCGAGGTTTTCTATGACAGTGAGATCACCGATCTGAAATTCGGCAGCCGCCAGATCGACTATGACAGTGTCGAACAGTGCCAGGCCGTGCTGGAGGAGTTCACCTCGCGCTATGCCCGCACGGACGAGACCCATGACGAGGCGATCTTTGCCAAGGTTCCCGAGGAACGCCGCCGCTCGGCGCGCGGCATCGAGGTCGGCCAGATTTTCTATTTTGGCACCAAATATTCCGAGCCGATGGGCGCGACCGTCGTCGGCCCGGATGGCAGCCGCGTGCCGGTCCATATGGGCAGCCACGGCATCGGTGTTTCGCGCCTTTTGGGCGCCATCATCGAGGCCAATCACGACGACAAGGGCATCATCTGGCCCGAGGGCGTGACCCCCTATCATGTCGGCCTTGTCAACCTGAAACAGGGCGACGCCTCGACCGACAATGCCTGCGAGGCGCTTTATCGCGACCTGAAGGCCGCCGGGCTGGATCCGCTTTACGACGACCGCGACGAGCGTGCGGGGGCGAAATTCGCCACCATGGACCTGATCGGCCTGCCCTGGCGCATCACCGTCGGGCCGCGCGGGCTGGCCAATAACAAGGTCGAGCTGACCTCGCGCCGCAGCGGCGAGTCGGTCGAAATGTCACCCGCCGAGGCGATCGAGCGGCTGCGCGACATCTATCGGCCGGTTTTCGAGGCGGCGCTTTAAGAGCGTCGCGGGCCGCGCCGGTGGCGCTGTTCCATGGATATTTGAACATGGAAGATGGCATGATCCGCGCCACCATGCGGCGTTGACATCTTGTGGTTGCGCGGCTTGGCTGTCGCGCGACATAGCGCAGGGGGGAAGTGGTGGCCAAGAAGGCTCTGATCACCGGGGTGACCGGGCAGGACGGCTCGTATCTGGCCGAGTTTCTTCTGGACAAGGGTTACGAGGTCCATGGCATCAAGCGCCGCGCGTCGTCCTTTAACACCCAGCGGGTCGATCACATCTTTCAGGACCCGCATGAGGCGCAGCCGCGCTTTTTCCTGCATTACGGCGATCTGACCGACAGTTCGAACCTGACCCGGATCATGGCCGAGATCCGTCCCGACGAGGTCTATAACCTTGGCGCGCAATCCCATGTCGCAGTCAGTTTCGAAGCGCCCGAATATACCGCCGATGTCGATGCGCTGGGGGCGCTGCGCCTGCTTGAGGCGATCCGCTTTCTTGGACTTGAGGGGCAGACGCGCTATTATCAGGCCTCGACATCCGAGCTTTACGGTCTGGTGCGCGAGACACCCCAGACCGAGAGGACGCCCTTTCACCCGCGCAGCCCCTATGCCGTGGCCAAGCTTTACGCCTATTGGATGACGGTGAATTACCGCGAGGCCTACGGGCTGTTTGCCTGCAACGGGATTCTGTTCAACCATGAAAGCCCGCGCCGGGGCGAGACCTTCGTCACCCGCAAGATCACGCGCGGTCTGGCCAATATCGCGCAGGGGCTGGAGGACTGCCTGTATATGGGCAATCTGGACGCGTTGCGCGACTGGGGCCATGCGCGCGATTACGTGCGCATGCAATGGCTGATGCTGCAATGCGAGCAGCCCGACGATTATGTCATTGCCACCGGCGAGCAGCATTCCGTCCGCCAGTTCCTGATCTGGGCGGTGGGGGAATTGGGGATCGCGCTGGAGTTTCGCGGCGCGGGTATCGAGGAGATCGCCGTGGTCGCCTCGGTCAGCGGCGACAAGGCGCCGGCCTTGAAGCCCGGCGATGTGGTGATGCGCATCGATCCGAAATATTTCCGCCCCGCCGAGGTCGCCACCCTGCAAGGCGATGCCGGCAAGGCGCATCGGCAGCTGGGCTGGAAACCCGAGACCACCCTGCCCGAGATGATCGCCGAGATGGTCGCCAATGACCTGCAGATCGCGCGGCGCCACGCGCTTTTGCGCCATCACGGCCTGGCCGAGCCGGTCGCGAGCGAGGGGAAATAGGTGGCGCGGCTGTTTCTGACCGGCGGGCAAGGCATGGTCGGACGCAATCTGCGCGACCATCCCGGCCTGTCCCGCTGGGAGGTTCTGGCGCCCGCGCGCACTGATCTGGACCTGTCCGATGCCCGCGCCTTGCAGGACTGGCTGGCACGGCATCGCCCCGATGCTGTCGTCCATGCCGCGGGGCTTGTCGGCGGCATTCAGGCGAATATGGCGGAGCCGGTCCGCTATCTGGCCGAGAATGCCCGCATTGGGCTGAACGTGATCGAGGCTTGCCGGGCGGCGCGGGTGCCGGTGCTGATCAACCTCAGCTCAAGCTGCGTCTACCCGGCCGGGCTGGGTCATGGCCTGACCGAGGACCGCATCCTGACCGGCCCGCTTGAGCCTACGAACGAGGGCTATGCGCTGGCCAAGATCATGGCCATGCGGCTGATCGAATATGCCACGCGCGAGAACCCGGATCTGGCCTGGCATACGCTGATCCCCTGCAATCTTTACGGGCCGCATGACAAGTTCGACCCGCGCCATTCGCATCTGGTCCCGGCGATCATTCACAAGCTGCATCAGGCGAAACAGGCCGGCAAGGATACGGTCGAGATCTGGGGCGATGGCGAGGCCCGGCGCGAATTCATGTATGCGCCCGATCTGGCCGGTGCGATCCTGCGGGCGCTGGACGACCCAAACGCCTTGCCGCCGGTGATGAATGTCGGCCCGGGGCGCGACCATTCCATCAACGACTATTACCGCATCACGGCCGAGGTCATCGGCTGGCAGGGCCGCTTTACCCATGACCTTGACCGGCCCGTCGGCATGCGCCGCAAGCTGCTTGACGTGGCGCGCCAGACCGCATGGGGCTGGGCGCCGCAAACCCCTTTGCGCGATGGCATTGCCGCGACCTATGCCCATTACCTGAAGGACGCGCGATGATCCGCTTTCCGCTGGCAACCTCAAGCTGGGACGACGCTGAGCAGGCGGCCCTGCAGCGCGTCATCGCCTCGGACCGCTATTCGATGGGTCCCGAGGTCGCCGCATTCGAGGCCGATTTCGCCCGCTTCACCGGTTCGCGCTACGCGGTTATGGTCAATTCCGGCTCATCGGCCAATCTGGCGATGGTGGCGGCGCTGCGCTATACGCAGAACCCCGATTTGCGGCTGATGCCGGGGGACGAGGTGATCGTGCCCGCCGTCTCGTGGTCCACGACCTATTTCCCGCTGCACCAATACGGGCTGCACCTGAAATTCGTCGATATCGACGCCCATACCCTGAACTACGACCTGACCGCGCTGGAAAGCGCCATCAGCGACCGCACCCGCGCGATCATGGCGGTGAACCTCTTGGGCAATCCCAATGATTTCGATGCGATCCGCGCCCTGATCGGCCCCCGCCGCATCACCCTGCTCGAGGATAACTGCGAATCCATGGGCGCCACGTTCGCTGGCCGCCAGACCGGCACCTTCGGGGTGATGGGGACGTTTTCGTGCTTTTTCTCGCATCACATCTCGACCATGGAGGGCGGGCTGGTCGTCACCGATGACGAAGAGCTTTACCATATCCTGCTGGCGCTGCGCGCCCATGGCTGGACCCGCAACCTGCCGAAATTCAACCGCCTGACCGGCGTGAAAAGCGACGATCCGTTCGAGGAGAGCTTTCGCTTCGTGCTACCCGGTTACAACCTGCGCCCCCTAGAAATGTCCGGGGCGCTGGGGGGCGAGCAGATGAAAAAGCTGCCTGCGCTGGTCGCGGGGCGGCGCGCGAATGGCGCGCTTTGGACGCGCGAGATGACAGGCCACCCGCTGTTTCGCATCCAGCGCGAGACTGGCCATAGCAGCTGGTTCGGCTTTGCGATGATCCTGCGCCCGGATTGCGGGCTGAGCCGGCGCGAGGTGCTGGCGCGCCTTGGCCATCTGGGCTTTGAAACCCGCCCCATCG
Source organism: Paracoccus sp. (in: a-proteobacteria) (assembly GCA_018056045.1). GTDB lineage: Bacteria > Pseudomonadota > Alphaproteobacteria > Rhodobacterales > Rhodobacteraceae > Paracoccus. Next base: position 1,565 of record JAGPGI010000033.1, on the reverse strand, counting down.
TCAGCGGCAATTTCACCAGGAATCCCGTTCTGGCGATGATGGATCACAGCCTGCACGGCGCCATGACCCATGCCGAGGATATCGACCGTAACGGCTTTTTTATCGGCAATCATCACTATGACATTGCCGATGCGATCGGAATCGTTGCAGCATTCCGGGGATAACTTCAGGTCAGGACGGATCGCGCGGACCGGATGCAACATCGGCGGATCAGAGGGTGGGCACTGGGGCTTGCCAGTGCGACCCTTGTGGTTGCGGTGGCGACATTCGCCTGGCCAGAGCCGCCCTATCCCGTAACGCCGGTCCCGGCATTGCAGATCAGCGCGGATGCCCCCTTCAGCGCGCAACTGTTGCCGCCGCAGCCCGGCCTGATCGCCCTGCCTGCGCGCCTGACCGGGCGGATGGCGGCGGGTAAGACACCGGGCAGCATTTTGCATGAATGGCCTTCGCTTCAGGCGGTTGCCCGCTTTCAGGGCGAGGCCGTGACGCTGCGGCTGAGCGACGCGGTCGACCGCTGGCGCATCACCCTGGATGGCGGCGCAGTCGAGATCGCCCGGCCCGGCCTGATGGATCTGCGCATCGAAGGGCTGGCGGCGGGCCCCCATGAGATCCGCGCCGAGCGGATCAGCGAATGGCACGGCGCGGCCGAGTTCGACGGCTTTTTCCTCGACCCCGGCGCGACGCCGCTGCCTGCGCCCGAAGCCGCCCCGCGGCTGATCGAGTTCATCGGCGATTCCGACACGGTCGGATTTGGCAACACCTCCCTGCGGCGCGACTGCAATTCCGAACAGGTCTTTGCCGCGACGGATACCACCAAGGCCTTTCCGGCGCGGGTGGCGCGGGAATTCGGCGCCGATTACCGGGTGATCGCGCGTTCGGGGATCGGACTGGCGCGCAATGCCGGTGGCGAAGAACCCGCGCGCACCATGCGCCAGCTTTATCCGCTGGCCTTGCCCTCGGATCCCGAAGCCGCGTCCCTGCCGGCGCCAGCGGCGGATCTTCTGGTCATCGGGCTGGGCTCGAACGATTTCGGATCGGATTTCGCCAAGGATGAGCCATGGCAGGACAATGAGACGCTGTCGCGCGACTTTGGCCCGGCGCTTGCGACATTTGCGCGCGCCCGGCTGGCCGAGAACCCCGGCGCCGAACTGATCCTGCTCGCCTTCGGCGAATATGGCGAGGTGCTGACCGACCCCTATCGCCAGACCGCCGAGGCGCTGGCCGCCGAGGGCTTTTCCCTGCGTCTGGTGGAGCTCTCGAAGCTTGAGCGGACCGCCTGCCTGTGGCACCCTTCCCTGTCTGATCACGCCAAGATTGCGCAGATCCTCACCGACGCCATCCACGACGCTTGGCCTGAATGGGGGAACTGACCCCAGGCCTCGCCCCTTGTGCATCCCGGGCACCGGACCATAAAACCCCGCCCGACAAGCCAGAAGAGTAAGCATGCATTCCCTGCGCCCGATCACCAACCGCCTGTCGCGCCTTTTGGGTCTGCGCCGCGGGACCCTCCTCGACGCCGCCATCAAACGCTGGGAGATCCACCCGGCCGCGGCGGTCGGAACTTC
>JAGPGI010000312.1 GCA_018056045.1 Paracoccus sp. (in: a-proteobacteria) | reverse complement strand
GCACCCCCCCAAAGGCTTGGATAAATACCCCTCCACAGTTGGGGCGTGGCCAAGTGGTAAGGCATCGGTTTTTGGTACCGTGTACCGTAGGTTCGAATCCTACCGCCCCAGCCAAATCATCCAAGATGTTGATATGGAACGACGATAAGTCGCCGCGACCGGCGCCGTGGTGCCGTCATGTTGAGCCGTTTCCGGGTGGCGGCGGCATCGGCCCCAGGGCCAGATCGCTCAGCCGCTCATGCACGAGATCGCGGCAGAAGCCGGCGACGGCCTGCACGCGGCGCGATTGCGCCAGATCGGATTGGGTGATCAGCCAGATGCTCTGGTCGATGCCCAGATCGGCGTTGAGGCAGACAAGGCCGCGCGGCCGCGCCAGAAAATGCGGCAGCACCGCCAGACCGATCCCGGCGATGCAGGCGGCCAGCTGCGTCGCCAGACTTGTTGTCGCCAGCACTGGCGCCCGGCCGTGCAGCAGGCTCTCGACCCAGCGCGCGGCCGGCAGATGCGCCTGTGCCTCGGCCCAAGTGATGAAGCGGTCACGGTCATGGCAGCCGGCATCCTCGACGACCTGCCGATGCGCCAGATAGCCAGGCGCGCCGTAAAGCCCATAGCCCAGCACGCCCAACCGCTGCTGGGTGACATGGCCGCGCTCGGGTCGCATCATGCGCAGCGCCAGATCGGCGTCGCGCCGGTGCAGGTTGACGGGCGCGATATCGGTCACGATCTCAAGCATCAGTTGCGGATAGCGCTCCGTCAGTCGGGGCAGGGCGGGCAGGATCAGTTCTGTGGCGAGGTTCTCGGCCGTCGCCAGCCGGACATGGCCGGAAACCTCGGGTGTGCTGCGCATGCGGGCGCTCAGCGATTGCGCCGCCGCCTCCATCTCTTCGGCGCGCTCGCGCAGCGAGTGGCCGTCCTCGGTCAGGCGATAGCCCGATTGCTGACGCAGGAACAGCGGGCGCTCAAGGCCATGCTCCAGCCGCTCGATCCGGCGCGAGACTGTAGCAAGGCCCAGCCGCAACTGCCCGGCTGCGCCGCTTAATGTGCCGGTCCGCGCCACGGCCAGAAAGACCCGCAGATCATCCCAGACCAGCGCCGCGCCACGTTTTCCGCTCATGAAAATCCTGTTGCCATTTCCGCTTCTATGATCCGAAAACGGAAAGTGCCACCTATGTCGTCGACGAACAAGTCGCAGCAAAAGGATGATGACATGGAAAAGCGCAGGCTTGCTGCCGGGTTCGAGGTTTCGGCCCTTGGTCTTGGCTGCATGGGGATGAGCGAGTTTTACGGCCCCCGCGACGATGCCGCATCGCTGGCGGTGCTGCATGAGGCGGTGGCGCGTGGCATCGACTTTCTCGACACCGCCGACATGTATGGCCCCCATCACAACGAGGAACTGATCGGCCGCTTTCTGGCCGAGAGCGGCGCCCGGGTGAAGGTCGCGACCAAATGCGGCATCGTTCGCCAGCCGGGTGAATATGCGCGCCGCATCGACAACAGCCCAGCCTATATCCGCTCGGCCTGTGAGGGCTCGCTGCGCCGGCTAGGGGTCGAGCGGATCGACCTGTATTATATCCACCGCGTGAACTCCGAGCAGCCGATCGAGGAAACCATGACGGCGCTGGCGCAACTGGTCGCCGAGGGCAAGATTGATCGTGTCGGCCTGTGCGAGGTCAGCGCCCGCACCCTGCGCCGTGCCCATGCCGTGCATCCGGTCGCCGCCGTGCAGACCGAATATTCGCTGTGGTCGCGCGGCGTCGAGGCCGAGATCCTGCCCACCTGTCGCGATCTCGGCGTGGGCTTCGTCGCCTATTCGCCACTGGGACGCGGCTTTCTGACGGGCCGCTTTCAGCGCGCAGCGGATTTCGCCACGAGCGATGTCCGCCGCGCGCTGCCGCGTTTTCAGGACGCGGCGCTAATGGCCAATCTCCGCTTCGTCGCGATCCTGCAGGACATGGCAAGGGCGCGGGGCTGCACACCGGCGCAGCTTGCACTGGCATGGCTGCTGGCACAGGGGGGCGATATCGTCCCGATCCCCGGCACCAGACGTCTGAGCTATCTGGCGGATAACCTTGGCGCAGTTGGGCTGCAACTGACCGCCGGGGAACTGGCCGAACTCGACCGCAGCCTTGCGGCCCTGCCAGTCGTCGGCGCACGCTATACCGAGGAGGGGATGAAGGGGGTCGGCGTCTAGCCCTTGCCCTTGATCCGGCCGAAAAAAAACGGGACAGGGCCGCGCGGCCTTGTCCCGTTTCTCAACCCATCAGACCCTCCCGCGGGTCATTCCCACTCGATCGTGCCCGGCGGCTTCGAGGTGATATCGTAGGTCACGCGGTTGATGCCCTTGACCTCGTTGATGATCCGCGTCGCGGTCTCGCCCAGGAATTCATGGGTAAAGGGATAATAGTCCGCCGTCATCCCGTCGACCGAGGTCACCGCCCGCAATGCGCAGGCAAAGTCATAGGTGCGCCCGTCGCCCATCACGCCCACGGTGCGGACCGGCAGGATCGCGACGAAGGCCTGCCAGATCTCGTCGTAAAGCCCGTGCTTGCGGATCTGGTCTATATAGACCGCATCGGCGAGGCGCAGGATATCCAGCTTTTCGCGGGTGATCTCTCCGGGGCAGCGGATGGCGAGGCCGGGGCCGGGGAAGGGATGGCGGCCGATGAACTTTTCGGGCAGGCCAAGCTCGCGGCCAAGGGCGCGGACCTCGTCCTTGAAGAGCTCGCGCAAGGGCTCGACCAGCTTCAGGCCCATCTTTTCAGGCAGGCCGCCGACATTGTGGTGGCTTTTGATGGTGACCGAGGGTCCGCCGCTGAACGAGACGCTTTCGATCACGTCGGGATAAAGCGTGCCCTGAGCCAGAAACTCGGCGCCTTCGATCTGGTTGGCGTATTTCTGGAAGACGTCGATGAACAGCCGCCCGATGGTCTTGCGCTTGACCTCGGGATCGGAAACCCCTTCCAGCGCGCCAATGAACAGGTCGGCCTCATCGGCGTGGATCAGCGGGATGTTGTAGTTGTCGCGGAACATGGTCACGACTTCTTCGGCCTCGTTGAGCCGCAGAAGACCGTGATCGACAAAGACGCAGGTCAGCTGATCGCCGATCGCCTCATGGATCAGGACTGCCGCGACCGAGCTGTCGACGCCGCCCGAAAGCCCGCAGATCACCCGTTTGTCGCCGACCTGTTCGCGGATCTTGCGGATCGCTTCCTCGCGATAGCTGGCCATGGTCCAGTCGCCGGTAAACCCTGCCAGCTTGACGAAGTTTTCGTATAGCTTCGCGCCGCGCGGGGTGTGATGCACCTCGGGGTGGAACTGCACGGCATAGAACTGGCGCGCGGGATCGGCGGTGATCGCAAAGGGCGCGCCGGGCGAGGTGCCATAGACCTGAAAACCAGGCGCGATGCGGCTGACATGATCGCCATGGCTCATCCAGACCTGCTCGCGCCCGTCCGAGAACCAGCCCTCAAGCAGCGGTAGGCGCTCATCGGCGGGCGTCACAAAGGCGCGGCCGAATTCGGCAGTGCCATGGCCGCTCTCGACGAGCCCGCCCAGTTCCTGCATCATCACCTGCTGGCCATAGCAGATGCCCAGGATCGGCACGCCCATGGAAAAGGCTGCGGACGGAGGACGGGGCGATCCGTCGCGCGTCACGCTGTCCGGGCCGCCCGAAAAGATGATGGCTTTGGGGGCGAAGTCCTTCAGAAAGGCGTCGGTGACGTTCTGATAGGGATGGATTTCGCAATAGACGTTCAATTCACGCAGGCGGCGCGCGATCAGCTGCGTCACCTGAGAGCCGAAGTCGATGATAAGAAGGCGCTGATGCTGGGTCATGATGAGCCTTTAGGCCTCGTCCGGCACATCCGCAAGAGGCTAGGCTCCAGACCCATTGATTTCATGTGGTTGGCGTGATTCAGGCTCCGTAAGGAGACCTTAGCCATGAGCAACCTCTACTGGCTGACGGACGCCCAGATGGAGCG
>JAGPGI010000311.1 GCA_018056045.1 Paracoccus sp. (in: a-proteobacteria) | reverse complement strand
CAGAAATCCTTGTGCGCCGGCGCGGCGGCGAGGTGACGGTGCGCCCCATTGCCGGCACCCGCCCGCGCGGCGCCACGCCCGAGGAAGACAACGCCCTTGAGGCCGATCTGCTGGCCGATCAAAAGGAGCTGGCCGAGCATTTGATGCTCTTGGATCTGGGTCGCAACGATGTCGGCCGGGTGGCCAAGATGGGCACGGTGACGCCGACCGAGAAATTCATCGTCGAGCGTTACAGCCATGTGATGCACATCGTCTCGAACGTGGTGGGCGAACTTCGCGAGGGCGAGGATGCGCTGTCCGCGCTGCTGGCAGGGATGCCGGCGGGCACCGTGTCCGGCGCGCCCAAGGTGCGCGCGATGGAGATCATCGACGAGCTCGAGCCCGAAAAGCGCGGCGTCTACGCCGGCGGCGTCGGCTATTTCGCGGCCAATGGCGAAATGGACATGTGCATTGCGCTGCGCACTGGGGTCATCAAGGACCAGACGCTGTATATTCAGGCCGGTGGCGGCGTCGTCTATGACAGCGACCCCGAGGCCGAGTTCATGGAAACCGTGAACAAAAGCCGCGCCTTGCAAAGGGCAGCGGAAGGCGCGGCGCGGTTTGTTCGGGGGAATGGTTAGTCGCCGTAGAAGAGAGCGTCCTGAACTCTGTGTATCTGACTTGGCCCATGCGGTTTTCAGCTACGGTCATGCTCAAAGCGCCCGGCGAACATTATGGCCAGCTGATTGCGGGCGGCAACCCACTCCCAGAAAGCGCGTCCGCCCTTCTCGAAGTTGCGGATGGCCAGAAAGATCAGCTTGGTTGCGACCTCCTCGGCGGAAGGGGCCTCATAGCCCAGATGCGCGGTCAGTTCGGCCCCGAGCATGCGTGCCATCAGCCGAACCTTCATCTCCTTCATCAGCCCGGCATCGCCAAGCAGATCCTCGGGCGGCTTGCAGCCCTTCAGCAACTCGTCCAGCAGCTCGTTGGAAATCGTCAGCGTCCTTGCTCCGCTCAGGAAGCACGGACCGGATCAGTCACACAGAGGATCGGGAACTCCGCCGTAGAACAATATTACGGCTGCCAAACACGCCGCAGCACCAACTACGATTGCTATGCGCAGCCAGCGCGCACATTCTTTCAGGTCTTCATCGACCAAAGCGGTTGAGACTGCTAACATCACCAGACCGCAAGAGGCGCGGAGTACGCCAACCGAAGTCGTCACATGCGCGGTAGAATCGACGAACGGCATCAAGAAAATTATGATGCCGATCAGTATTCCCCAAGCAAAAACAGCGCTGTTATAGATGATGGCAGTCGCCTGACGCAGTTTTTCGCATCCTTGGAATATCAAGGACATCGCTGCGGTGAGCAGGGACAGGGCCAGCAGGATGACAAGTGGTTTGTCACCCGTAAGGCTCAGTATTTTTTCCACAAGATTGCCGGAAAGGGAGGCGTTAGGCTGCTGCCAGTCGCGCAGGGCTGTCAATATCACCGATAGGGCTGTCAAAAACAGTCCCGTCGCAAATCCGACAATCAGATTAATGATCGGATCGATGGCCCGATCACGCATGCGCCCTAGCAGCGCACTAGTTTTGTCGTCAAACAATGCTCAATCCTCGCCCCGATAGGGCTGGACATATTGCAGCGCCATGTCCCAAGGGAAAAAGATCCAGGTGTCCTGGCTGACCTCGGTCACATAGGTCTGCACCATCGGCCGGCCCTTGGGCTTGGCATAGACGGTGGCGAAATGCGCCTTGGGATACATCTGGCGCACCAGTTCCAGCGTGCGGCCGGAATCGACCAGATCGTCGACAACCAGAATGCCCTCGCCATCGCCGACCAGTTCGGGGTCGGGCGATTTCATCACCTTCAGCTCACCCTGACCGGCGCCGGCGCCGACGCCCTTGTAGGATTTCACGCTGATCGTGTCGATGACGCGGATGTCCAGCTCGCGCGCGACGATCATCGCCGGCACCAGCCCGCCGCGGGTAATGGCGACGATGGCGCGCCATTCGCGCCCGTCGAGCCGCCATGCCAAGGCGCGGGCATCGCGGTGCAGCTGGTCCCAGCTGACATGGAAACCCTTTTCATGGGGCAGACGGTCGTTCATCGCAGCGGTCCTTTCAGTGTTTGACGATCAAAAGCAGCCCCAGCGCGGCCATGGCCACGGCTGCCGCCCGGTCGATCCAGAATTTTGCGGCAAAATAGCGCGAGCGCATCGTGGCTGTCGACATCAGAACGGCGACGGTCGAATACCAGAACAGCTCGGTCGCAAGGCAGATCGCATAGATCAGCCCCTGCCGGGCCGGGCCCATCGGCTCGGGGAAGACCGACAGGATCAGCGCGGCGTAAAACAGCGCGGGCTTGGGGTTCGAGAGGTTCAGCGCGATGCCGCCCCAGAAACCCTTGGCGCCGGTCGCGGCCTGCGGCAGCGGCTGGGTCGAGGCTTTCCACAGCGCCCGGGCGAACCACAGCAGGTAAAACCCGCCAAAGATCTTGAAGCCCACATAGAGCGAGGGATGCAGCTTGAAGAGCACCGCCAGCCCGCCAAGCGCGAAAATGCACCAAAGCGAGGCGCCGACGGCCAGACCCAGCGCATAGGGCAGGGCGCGCTCGCGGCCATGGGCGAAGGCGGTCTGGACCGTGGCGATGATCGACGGCCCCGGCGTCAGGATCGCCAGCGACAGCGCCGAGACAAGCGCGATGACTTGCTCGACGCTCATCGGGGGCGATCAGTCCTTTTTGGTCGTGGCGATATCGGGGGCATCGACGGCCTTCATGCCGACGATGTGATAACCCGAATCAACGTGATGGGTCTCACCCGTCACACCCGAACCCAGATCCGACAAGAGATACAGCGCCGATTTGCCGACATCCTCCTGGCTGACATTGCGGCGCAGCGGCGAATTCAGCTCGTTCCATTTCAGGATATAGCGGAAGTCGCCGATGCCGCTGGCGGCCAGCGTCTTGATCGGACCGGCCGAGATCGCGTTGACGCGGATGCCGTCCTTGCCGAAATCCTCGGCCAGATAGCGCACCGACGCCTCAAGCGCGGCCTTGGCCACGCCCATGACGTTGTAATGCGGCATCACCCGCTCGGCCCCGTAATAGGTCAGCGTCAGCATCGAGCCGCCATTGGGCATCATCGCGGCGGCGCGGCGCGCCACGGCGGTGAAGGAGTAGACGGAAATATCCATCGTCATCAGGAAGTTGTCGCGCGTCGTCTCGGCGTAGCGGCCGCGCAACTGATCCTTGTCCGAGAACCCGATGGCATGGACGATGAAGTCGATGCTGTCCCAGCGCGTGGCGATGGTCTGGAACAGCCCGTCGATCGAGGCCTCGTCCGCGACATCGCATTCGGCCAGAAAATCCGAACCGATCTGCGCCGCCAGCGGCTCGACCCGCTTCCTGAGCGCGTCGCCCTGATAGGAAAAGGCAAGCTCTGCGCCCTGATCCGCCAGTGCCTTGGCGATGCCCCAGGCGATGGACTTGTCGTTCGCCAGTCCCATGATCAGGCCGCGCCGGCCCTTCATCAGCCCAATACCGCCGTCACTTGACATACTGCTGCCCCTTACGCTTCTTCGATTTTCATCAGGATTAGGACAACTGCAGGGAGTCATCAAGTGTTGCTAATGGTGTCACCATGACGGACCGCAGCGGAATATTCGCCGGGGACGACCCGTTTGCCATTGCGCGTGCGTGGATGGACGAGGCCGCGCGGTCCGAGCCGAACGATCCGAATGCGATTGCATTGGCCACCGTCGACGCCGCCGGATTGCCGGATTGTCGCATGGTTTTGCTCAAAGAGATCGAAGGCGCCGGCACCGACGGCGCATTTGTCTTTTATACCAATTACGACAGCGCCAAGGGTGTCGAGATCGAGGCGACCGGCGTTGCCGCCTTCGTCATGCACTGGAAATCCCTGCGCCGGCAGATCCGGGTGCGCGGGCTGGTCAGCCGCGTCGAGGCCGAACAGGCCGACAGTTATTACAACTCGCGCGCGC
>JAGPGI010000310.1 GCA_018056045.1 Paracoccus sp. (in: a-proteobacteria) | reverse complement strand
GTGACCTCGCCGTCGGTGCCAGCCGCCATCCCGGCGGCGGTGCGATAGGCCAGCTCCAACCCCTCGGCCCCGGCGGTGGAGCCGCCCGCGTCAAGCTGATCGAGCGCCGCCAGCACCCGTGCCTTGTCGCTGGCGGGGGTCGGCGCCAGCACCTCGCCGGCGGAGCCCGCATAGGTGACGATGGCAATCTGATCGCTGGGGCGCAACTGGTCCAGCATCAGCCGCAGCGATTGCTTCAGCAGCGGCAGCTTGTTGGCATCCTGCATCGAGCCGGAGGTGTCAATCAGGAAGACCATATTCAGCGGCGGCCGCTCGGCAATGGCGGGCAGGCGGCCCTGCAGCCCGATCCGCACCAGTTGCGTGTCCTTGTTCCACGGCGTCGGCATGACATCGACCGCAGCTCGGAATGGCGCCTCATCCGCCGCCGGGGCCGGGTAGGCATAGGGGAAATAATTCACCATTTCCTCGATGCGGACGGCCTCGCGGGGGGGCAGGGCGCCGGCCATCAGCGATGAGCGCACCACCGCATAGGAGGCCGTGTCCACATCCGCCGAAAAGGTCGAGACGGGGTCTTCCGCCGTCACTTTCACCGGGTTCCGGTCGGCATTGGCAAAGGCTTCGCTATCGGGCCGGGGCAGCAGGATCATCTCGGGCGCATATTCGGCCCGCAGGTTGACACTGCCGGATCCTGCCAGATCCTGCGGTCGGGCCACGCGGGTCCGCGCTGCGGCCCCATCGGCTGCCGAGATCTGCGGGGCGGGGGGCGGGGCGGGCAAGGCGGGGGTGGGCGCGGGCTGGCCCGGTGCCGGCTCTGCGGATATCGCGGGGGCCGGATCGGAGGCGGCGGTTGGCGCGGGGGCCGCAATCGGATCGAGGACATGATCGAGGCCGGGGCCGGGGCGGTTCTGCTCGATCGGCAGGACGATGAACAGACCAAGGCACAACGCCGCGACCGAGGTGGTCGCCGCAAGCGCCGGTTTGCCGGTGAGATGGGACAACATATTACGCACTCCTGTCAGGAACCCCGCGCCTTTTCGCGGGCGATCCTGATTGAGACGCGCCTCGGCGGCATTTCCTTGGTGGAATTCGTCGAATTTTTCCATCGCCCGGGCCAGCGCGTGGTCGCGCGCCCCGGGATCGGGGGCCGGCGCGGTGTCGCGCAGGGCCTTGGCCAGACGGTCGAGCGGGTCTTGCGGGTCGTCGGTCATGACGTGGCCTCCTCTTGCGCGATTGCGCGAAGCCGTTTGCGGGCCTCAGACATGCGCCATGCGACGGTGCCCTCGGGGATGTTCAGGATGGCGGCGGTCTCGGACTGGGTCAGCCCTTCGCCCAGCGTCAGCGCCAGCGTGTCGCGCAGATCCTCGGACAGCCGGGCCATGGCGGTGACCAGCCAATCCTGCAGTGCGGCGTCCTCGGCCAGCGCCGCCTGCCGGTTGACTTCCCAATCGCCCCAGCCCGATGCGGCGCGGGCGTGGCTGGCGCGGCGGCGGCGGCGATCATGGGCGGCATTCACGGCGACGCGGTAAAGCCATGTCGTGAAACGCGCCTCGGCGCGCCAGCCCTGCAGCCGCGCGGGCAGGCTGGCGCAGATGTCCTGCGTCAGGTCCTCGGCCTCGGCGCGGTTGCCGGTCAGTCGCCAGCATAGCCCGTAAAGCCGGTCATAATGACGCTCGAGCAGCGCCGCGAAGGCGCGGCGATCGCCGCGCGCGGCGTCATGGGCAAGCGTGTCGTCGGGCGTATCCATCAGCATCACAAGGACTGGGACGCATCAGCACGCCAGATCCTTGGCCAGCGTTCCGGATTTTTTCGCCCGCCGCAAGCCGGGGCGGGCGATATGCCCCCGCCCTAGCCGTTGTAGCGGGCGAAGCCGCGACCGGTATCCGCCGTGAAGACCGCGCCGAAAAGTCGCTGCGCCAGCGTGGTCGAGCCGCCCAGAAGCTCGTTCACCTCGGCCAGCGAGGCCTCGCCCCAGCGCAGCACCAGCAGCGAGCAATCGGCGAAGCCGGCGGCGATCTCGACCTCGGGGCGCTCGGACAGTTCGGGCAGGATCAGCACGATCAGGTCCAGATGCGGGCGCAGCGCGCCAAGGCAGGCATCCAGATTGCGCTGCTGGGTTGCGGCAAGGATGTCGGTGCCCTCGGGCAGGCCGGCGACCATCGGCAGGCCGGGCGGCGCGAGTTTTTGCAGGCGCGCAAGCTCGGCCAGCGGCTGGCCGGCAATGTCGAGATATTGCGGCGCGGTCCCGGCCGGCGTCAGCGCCGCCAGCCCGGCAGGATCGCCGCTCAGGTCCAGCATCAGCACCCGCTCGCCGGTTTCGGCGACGCTGGCGCCCAGCCAACCCGAAAGCTGCGCGACGCCCGACTGGCGCGAGGCTGGCGCCAGCCCGCTGATCAGGGCTCCGCCCTCGGGATGCATGCGCTGCATCTGGGCGATGATGGCGCGCAGGCTGGCGCGGGCCTGCGCATTGCCGGGCGGCGGCGGGGCAAGGAAGCTGCCGGGTCGCGGCGCGGGCTTGCGCGCGGCCGCGACGCCCGGCACCAGACCAAAGCCGCGCAGCCCCAGCCCGTCGCGCAGCTCGGTTACGCGCCGCAGCCGGTCGTCGGTGATCTCGCGCAGGAAGGCGATGCCGGTCCCCAGAACCAGCCCGGCAAAGACCGTCAGCACCAGCAGACGCTTGGTGTTGGGGGCCGAAACCTCATCGGGGGGAACGGCGCGGGCGATGACGCGGGCCGGTGCGCGCTGAAAGCTTTCGCGCTGCGCGGCCGCGATCATCTGCTGCAACATCGAGGCATATTGGCTGCGCTTGGCCTCGGCGTCGCGTTCCAGCTCGCGCAGGCGGATGGATTTTTCGGCATCCGCGCTGGCCCCGAGGCGAAGCTCCTCGACCTGCGCCTCGGTGGCGCTGATCTCGCGGCGGACGGCGGCGATCTGGGTGTCCATGCGGTCGGCGATCTGGCGCGCCTCGTCAAGGATCAGGTCGCGCAACTGCTGTTGATCCTGCCGGTTGCGCGCCACCAGATCGCTGGATTCGCCCCAGCGCCGCACCAGATCGAGCTGTTCCGAGGTCAGCACGGCATAGCGGGTCTGAAAGTCGCGCAGCGCCGGGCTTGCGACATCGCCGCCAAGGGTGCCGTCCATCAGTGCCCCGGCCGAGCCGGAGCTGACGATGCCTTCGATCTTGTCCTGCCGGTTCTCGATCTCGATCAGTTGCGAGCGCAGGACGATCAGCCGGTCGGTGGCGCTGGAAAGCTCCGCCTCGGAGGGCAGGACGGAACCGCGCATCATGAACAGGTCGTTCTCGCGCCGGTATTCGGCCACGGCACGGTCGGCGGCCTGCACTTCGTCGGCCAGTTTGGCGACGCTCTGGTCCAGCCAGCTTGCAATGCGGCGGGTATCTGAGAGCGCGGCATCGGAGGAGACGTCGAAATAGGCGTCGATGAGCGTGTTGACCGAGTTCATGGCAAAGACCGGGTCGGGCGAGGTATAGGCGATCGAGATGACATAGGTGCCGCCGTCGCGGGAAATGTCGAAATCTTCCATCATCTTGCGGCGGATGATCTCGCGCCGGCTGGCCTCGGCATCGGCGGCGTCCAGCACCGGCGTTTCGCGATCCGCAGTGAGCAGCGACCGCAGCATGCCGACAACCGCGCTGAGCGGGCCGGGCGTCTCCGGCTCTTGGGCGCCGGGCTCGAACAGGCCCATGTCCTGCGCCGAGCGCATTGTCACCTCGCGCGAGGACAGCACCTTCAGTTCACTGTCCACGACCAGCGCGTCCGACAGCAGAAGCGTCGGCGCCTCGGGCCCCGAGGGCGAGTTCGAGATGCGCGGATCAATGACCATCTCGGCGCGGGCGGTATAGGTGGGGGTGGCGAAATAGGCATAGACCAGCGCCAGCGCCGTCAGCACCAGCGTGATCGCGGCGATCACCCGCCATCGCCGCGCAAGGCCGGCGCGGGCGGCGCGGATGGTGCTGGCCAGATCGACCTCGGGGA
>JAGPGI010000032.1 GCA_018056045.1 Paracoccus sp. (in: a-proteobacteria) | reverse complement strand
TGTCGGTTTTGTTCATCTGGTCCAGCCCGTTTGTCGTGCGGCGTCCCGTCCCGCGGTCACATCACTGTTCATAATACTTCAGAAGCGGCAGACACAGCGCCTTGTCGCGCAGATAAACCCGATCCTCGATGAAGTGCTGTTTGGCCTGAACAAATCCGAACAGATAAAAATAATCGGCAAAGTAGCTCGGGGTAGTGTTCGTATTGATCAATGGAAAACTCTTTTCCGTGTCCACGCCTTGCGCCCATTCAAGCGCCTTGCCGCGCGTCGGGTCCGAGCCTGTCAAAGGGTTCATGACCTCCATCGGGGTCCGGGCCTGGACCGCTTGAACAAGGCTGGCGCAGCGCATCTGCACGAATGCCTGATCGCCGCCACGGCGATCCAGCGCGATCGGGACCAGCGGCTCGGTCGGGCGCTTCTCGTAAGTGATCCCGACCGAGGGCACGGTCATCAGCGCCGGCTTCGGCGGCTGCATCGAGGATACGTTGGGGTCGACCTCTGCCCTGGCAGGGGCACCCTGCACCATGCAAAGCGCCGCCAGCAAAAAGGATGCTGCCGCCCGGCGCATCACCCCGCCTTGACCGCCGCGCTTTCGGGCAGCTCCTCGTCGAACAGGCGCTGATAGAACTCGGCGACGGTCTGGCGTTCCAGCTCGTCGCATTTGTTCAGGAAGGTCAGGCGGAACGCATAGCCGATATTGTTGTCGAAGATGCGCGCGTTCTGCGCCCAGCTGATCACCGTGCGCGGCGACATGACCGTCGACAGATCGCCCTGCATGAAGGCCGTGCGGGTCAGGTCGGCCAGCGTCACCATCTGGTTGATGACCTTGCGGCCTTTTTCGGTGTTGTAATTCGGGTTCTTGGCCAGAACGATGGCGGCCTCGGCGTCATGGGACAGATAGTTCAGCGTCGAGACCAGCGACCAGCGGTCCATCTGGCCCTGGTTGATTTGCTGGGTGCCGTGGTAAAGCCCGGTCGTGTCGCCCAGACCCACGGTGTTGGCGGTCGCGAACAGCCGGAAATAGGGGTTCGGGGTAATGACCTCGTTCTGGTCCAGCAGCGTCAGCTTGCCATCGGCCTCCAGCACGCGCTGGATGACGAACATCACATCGGCGCGGCCGGCGTCGTATTCATCGAAGACGATGGCGGTCGGGTTGCGCAGCGCCCAGGGCAGGATGCCTTCGTGGAACACCGTGACCTGCTTGCCATCGACCAGCTTGATCGCGTCCTTGCCGATCAGGTCGATGCGGGAGACGTGGCTGTCCAGGTTCACGCGCACACACGGCCAGTTCAGCCGCGCGGCGACCTGCTCGATATGGGTCGATTTGCCGGTGCCGTGATAGCCCTGGATCATCACCCGGCGGTTATAGGCAAAGCCCGCAAGGATCGCCAAGGTGGTGTCGGGATCGAATTTATAGGTGCTGTCGATATCGGGCACGCGCTCGGATCGTTCGGCAAAGCCCTTGACCTTCATGTCGCTGTCAAGGCCGAAGACCTCGCGCAG
This sequence comes from Paracoccus sp. (in: a-proteobacteria), assembly GCA_018056045.1. GTDB lineage: Bacteria > Pseudomonadota > Alphaproteobacteria > Rhodobacterales > Rhodobacteraceae > Paracoccus. The sequence goes on along the minus strand of JAGPGI010000032.1, from coordinate 11,810 downwards.
GTCGATTTCCTCGGTCGGTTTCGCGTTCTGATCCAGCATCGGGCGGCCCTTTCGATTGTCCTGTGCTTGATGAATGATTCGCCGTGCGGGTGCAAGCGCGCGGGCCGCAAACCCTTGCCCGGAACGCCGTTTTGCGGCAACGAGGATGCGGAAACGGCAAAGGACATACAAAGATGAGCGGATTGCTGGCGCTGCTGGACGACGTGGCGGGGATTGCCAAGATCGCGGCGGCCTCGGTCGATGACGTGGCGGGGCAGGCGGTCAAGGCCAGCGCCAAGGCGGCGGGGGCAGTGATCGACGACGCGGCGGTGACGCCGAAATATGTCCATGGCTTTTCGGCGGCGCGCGAAGTGCCCATCGTGATGAAGATCGCGCGCGGCTCGCTGTTCAACAAGCTGGTGATCCTCTTGCCGATCGCGCTGCTTTTGTCGGCATTCGCGCCCTGGGCGATCTCGCCCCTGCTGATGATCGGCGGCGCCTATCTGTGCTTTGAGGGCGCGGAAAAGGTCTGGCACGCGCTGGCCCATGACCATGGCAACGACCCGCATCTCGAGGTGACCGAGGACGGCGGCGCCGGGCTTGAGGAAGAGCGCGTCAAGGGCGCGATCAAGACCGATTTCATCCTGTCGGCGGAAATCATGACCATCGCGCTGGCCGCCATTCCGGCCGACGATCCGCTGTGGATGAAGGCGCTGATCCTGGTCGTGGTCGCCATCGGCATCACTGCGGCGGTCTATGGATTCGTCGCGCTGGTCGTCAAGGCCGACGATCTGGGCCTGCATCTGGCCGAGCGCGGCGGCGCGCTGGGGGCGCTGGGGCGCGGTATCGTGCGGTTCATGCCGCCTTTCATGAAGGTGCTGACGGTGGTGGGCACGGCGGCGATGATCTGGGTCGGCGGCCAGATCGTCATCCACGGCATGCACGAGCTGGGCCAGCATCAGCCCTATGAATGGATCCACCACGCGGCCGAATCCGCGGCCCATGCGCTGCCGCAACTGGCCGGGCTGGTGAACTGGGCGGTGACGGCCTTTTTTGACGGAGTGTTCGGGCTGATCCTTGGCCTGATCCTGATCCCGGTGGCGAATTACGTCGTCTCGCCGGTGATCGGGGCGGTCAAGGGGCTGTTCGGCGCCAAGGCCTGAGCCCTTCAGCCATGTTCCTCGGCCGCGGTGGCGGCAAGGGCTGCGTTCAGGGCGCGCAGCGCATCGACATGGTAAAGCGCGCCAAGGATTTCTGGCGCGCTTTCGTTTTCGCCGGCATGGATGACCGGCAGGAATGCCGCGCTCTCGGCGTCAAAGCGGCGCAGCGCCTGATCCAGCGTGGTGCTGTCGGCAAGGCCCTGTCCGGCGGCGACCATGTTGCGCATGAGGTCGGGCGAGGGGGCGTCGCGCGCGCCCACGGCCCGCATCACCGCCGTGACCCGCATCTTTTGCGGCAGCCAGACCTGCGGGCCCTCGGCAATGCGGATGCCGCGCCGTTCCAGCTGCGTCAGGAAGAACGAGCGATGCACCAGCCGCGACGCCAGCGCCGAAGACAGCGAGATCGAGGTCATCACCGCGATCCCGGTCTGCCAATGGCCGGTCATCTCGAAGATGATCATCGCGGTCGAGATCGGCGCCCCAAGAACCGCCGCGCCGACCGCGCCCATGCCGGCCAGCGCATACAGGCTGTGGCTGCCGGAATATTCGGGCGCGACGGCGGTGGCGATGATGCCAAAGGCCAGCCCGGTCAGCGCGCCCATGACCAGCGCGGGTGAAAAGACGCCGCCGCCCATGCGCCCGCCCAGCGTGATCGCCACCGCGAAGGCCTTGACCAGCGCGAAGATCACCACCGTCCACAGGTCCAGATTGCCCTTGAGCGCGGCCGCGGTTGTCTCGTAGCCGACGCCGATGATATGGGGAAATGGGATGGCGATCAGCCCCAGAAGCGCGCCGGCCAGCGTCGGGCGCAGCCAGCGCGGCCAGCCGGTGCGGGCCATGACGCGGTTGCCGATGGTCTCGGCGCGAAAGATCGCGGCCATCATCGCCGCCGCGACCAGGGCGCAGATCAGCCCCAGCAGCATGAAGGCCGGCAACTCGATATAGAGGCCAAAGTTGCCGGTGGTGGGCAGGTCGAATTCGGTCAACCCGCCATAGCGCAGCCGGTTGATGACAGTGCCGGCGACGGCGGCAATCGCGATCGGGGCGAAGGCGCGGCTGGCGAAATGGCGCAGGACCACCTCATGCGCGAAAAGCGCGCCGGCGATGGGGGCGTTGAAGCTGGCGGCGACGGCGCCGGCGACCGCGCAGCCCAGAAGCTCGCGCCCGGTCACGGCACTGGCGTTGATGCGGTTCGCGACATAGGTCGAGATGACGCCGGCCAGATGCACGACCGGCCCCTCGCGCCCCGAGGACCCGCCCGTGCCCAGCGTGATGATCGATGCCGCGGCCGAGGCCCAGCCCTCGCGGGTCTCGACCCGGCCGCCCTCGAGTGCGGCGCCTTCGATCACGTCCGAGACCGCGCGCACCCGCCCGTCCGGGGTGAAGCGGTCGAGGATCAGCCCGACGACAAACCCGCCGATGATCGGCACGATCAGCACCCACCACCACGGCAAGCCCCCCGCGACCGAGGCCATGGTCATGTCGTCGGTGCCGTAGATCAGCGTTTGCAGCGCCCCGATTCCCAGCCGGAAGACCAGCGCCGCCAGCCCCGCGCAAATGCCGATCAGCAGGGCGATGATCCAGAACTCGACCTGACCGGGACCGCGCGTGACCAGCACCTGCCAGCCATGCGCGATATGGCGGCGCAGATGCCGCCAGCCCTGCCGGCCCCAGCCCTTCGAGGTTGCGTTCCGCATGCCCGTCATACCCCGAACGGACCACAAAGCCGGGCCTGCGTCCAGCCGCCGTGCTTGCCTTTCGGGCAGGGCCGGGACTATGCAATTTCCAAACCAACAGCAGGAGACCCGCCATGCCGATTCCCGCTCCGGCGCAGGACGCCCTTGCCGCGCTTCTGGGCGCGCGCTTCTCGACCAGCGTGGCCGATCGCGATCTACACGGCCAGTCCGAGACCTTTCACACTGCGCCGCCGCCCGATGCGGTGGCATGGCCCGTTTCGACCGACGAGGTGTCGAAGATGCTCGCGATCTGTCACGCCCATGGCGTGCCGGTGATCGGCTGGGGCACCGGCACCTCGCTCGAGGGGCACGCGCTGGCCACCCATGGCGGGCTGGTCGTCGATCTGATGAAGATGGACCGCGTGCTTGAGGTCCGGGCCGAGGACATGCAGGCCAGCATCCAGCCCGGCGTCACGCGCGAGGCGCTGAACACGGAACTGCGCGCCACGGGCCTGTTCTTCCCGGTTGATCCCGGCGCCAATGCCAGCCTTGGCGGCATGGCTGCGACGCGCGCCAGCGGCACCACCGCCGTCCGCTACGGCACCATGCGCGACAATGTTCTGGCGCTCGAGGTGGTGCTGGCCGACGGCACCGTGATCCGCACCGGCACGCGGGCGGCGAAATCCAGCGCGGGTTACGACCTGACCGGGCTGTTCGTCGGTTCCGAAGGCACGCTGGGGATCATTACCGAACTGACCCTGCGCCTGCATGGCCAGCCCGAAGAGGTCGCTTCGGCCGTCTGCGGCTTCCCGACGCTGGATCAGGCCGTCGAATGCGTGACCGCGACGATCCAGTCGGGCATTCCGATGGCGCGGATCGAATTCGTCGATGGCGATGCCGCGCGCGCCTTCAACCAATATGCCGGCACCCATCTGCCCGAAGGCCCGCATCTGATGGTCGAGTTCCACGGCTCGCCCGGAACGGTCAAGGACGATGCCGAACGCTTCGGCGAGCTTGCGGCCGATTTCGGCGGCACCGGCTTTGACTGGGCGACCACGCCCGAGGACCGCGCGGCGCTGTGGAAGATGCGCCACGGCGCCTATCGCGCCTGCCTTGCGCTGCGCCCGGGCGCCACGTCGGTGGTGACGGATGTCTGCGTGCCGATGTCGCATCTGCCCGCCGCCGTGGCCGCCGCCGCCGCCGATATCAAGGCCTCCGGTCTGATCGGCCCGATGGTCGGCCATGTCGGCGACGGCAATTTCCATTCGCAACTGCTGATCATGCCGGGCAATGCCGAGGAACTGGCTGCTGCCAAGGGCATCGCCACCCGCATGGCCGAGCGCGCGCTGGCCGTTGGCGGCACCATCACCGGCGAGCATGGCGTCGGTGTGGGCAAGCGCCCGCTGATGCGCGCCCAGCACGGCGCGGCGATTGGTGTGATGGCGGCGATCAAGGCGGCGCTGGACCCGACGGGCATCATGAACCCGGGCAAGATGCTGCCCGATGTGAACTGAGGGCATCGGCCCGCATCCTCTGCCCGGCGGGCCGGATTTTCCGCATGTCTTCGATTTCTCGATCCGCAGCGCCGAGGTCGTGCCGGGCAATGCGCGCGCGCTTCCATGCGACCGGGGGCAAAGCGACCGGGAGCAGGGAATGGCGCGGGTTTCGTTCAGCCGATTGGCGGGATCGCGTAGATCACCCCGTCATATTTCTGCGTCCGGTAGCGGCCGATGATGGTGCCGCCAAGCTTTTCGGCGATGCGGCGGCTGGGGCGGTTCTCGACGGCGACCGGATAGCGGAACCAGGGCGGCGCATAGCGGGCCGTGGCGCGGCGAATCAGCGCCACTACCATGTCATGGCCGTGGCCCTGACCCTGCGCCTCGTTGCGCAGCCAGATGCCGATCTCGGGCTGGCCGCTGGGGATGTCATGCAGCCCCAGAAGGCCCAGAAACGCGTCCGTTTCGGGCAGGCGGGCGGTGAAATGCAGGTCGGTTCCCGCCCGCGCGGCCTTGATCCAGCCCTCCCAGACCGGGTGGAATTCATGGATGGTCTGCGGCGGATCCCATGCCAGATAGCGGGTCAGGCGGTCGGTGATGCAGGCAAAGGCCTCGGCCGCGTCGGCAGGGTTAAAGGGGCGCAAAATCACGCGATGTGTCTGAAGATGCTCCATCAGAATCCTTGCCGGTCGGAATTGTGCCGATCCTGACAAATTCGTGATGGTCACGCCAGCGTGACTCTGCACGCATGCTTTGCAATAAGTTAACAAAGCGCCCGCATAAGGGCGCATGGGCAGAGGGCAGTAATGAGAATTCTGAACAGGTTTCTGATGGTGGTGATGCTGGCCGCGCTGGCGGCCTGCGGCGGCGGTGGTCATCGCGGCGGACCGGCGGTCATGGTCGGGCAGGGCTCGGGGCCGCAATTCGGCGACAGCGCGCCGCATGCCTGGGTCGGCGGGCATCCCTATGACCATCCGGTGCATGGCATCGATATCTCGCGCTATCAGGGCGACATCAACTGGGACCGGGTGCGCAGCTCGGGCGTCAGCTTCGCCTTCATCAAGGCGACCGAGGGGGGCGACCACGCCGACCCGAATTTCCGCCGCTACTGGAACGAGGCCGCGCGGGCCCGCATTCCGCGCGGCGCCTATCACTATTTCTACTTCTGCCGCTCGGGCGCGCAGCAGGCGGCATGGTTCATCTCCAATGTCCCGCGCGAGCGCGGCGCGCTGCCGCCGGTGATCGATCTGGAATGGACGGTCTCGAAGACCTGCCCGCGCCGCCCGCCAAGCTGGGAGGTCCTGCGCGAGGCCAAGATCTTCAAGGACATCCTGCACCGGTATTACGGTCAGCGTCCGATCATCTATACGACGGTCGATTTCTACCGTGACAACGACCTGCGCAGCTGGCCCGAGGAATTCTGGCTGCGTTCGGTCGCGGGTCATCCGCGCCATGTCTATCCGGGCCAGCGCTACACCTTCTGGCAATATACCGGCACGGGCCGCGTGTCGGGCATCGGTGGCGACGTCGATCTTAACGTATTCGCCGGTTCGCCGGGCGAGTGGCGGGCATGGCTGAACGGGCGCATGCAGTAAATCGCGGCCTGCTCTGGGCCGAGTTCGCGGCGCTCTATATCGGGGCGCCGCTGGGCATTGCGCTGTTCATGCCCGGCAATCTGCTGTTTCCGGCGCTGGCTGTCTTCAGTCTTGCCGGAATGGCGCTGCTGTGGCGGACGGGCGGGTTCGACTGGCGCAGCCTCGTGCGGGGCTGGCGGCTGGTGCCGGTCTGGCAGGTCGTGCTGTTCGGGCTGATCGTCGGGCTGGCCGGCTGGGCCATCGTCCAGATCACCCGGCCCGAATATGTCCGCCCGCTGACGCCGGAACGGCTGCGCTTTCTGGGGGTGATCTGGATCCTTTACCCGATCCTGTCGGCGCTGCCGCAGGAGCTGATCTTTCGGCCGCTGTTCTTTCACCGCTTTGGCAGCCTGTTTCCCGATCGCGCCACGGCGGTCGCGATCAACGCCATGGTCTTTTCCTTCGCGCATCTGATGTATTGGTCCATCGTCGTCGCGGTCCTGACCCTGATCGGGGGCTGGATATTCGCCCGCGCCTATCTGCTGCGGGGGTTCCCCTCGGCGTGGATATTGCACGGAATCGCGGGGAACATGCTGTTCAGCGTCGGCATGGGGGCCTATTTCTGGTCGGGCGCGGTGGTGCGCCCGTTCTAGATCGCTTGACTTCCCCGGCGCGGCGCGTTTGATGCGTCCGCTGATAGCAAGGGGAAAAGTGATGAGCGCCTATCGCAGCCATACCTGCGGCGAGTTGACCGCCGCCAGCGCCGGAGCCGAGGTCCGTCTGTCGGGCTGGGTCCACCGCGTCCGCGACCATGGCGGGGTGCTGTTCATCGATTTGCGCGACCATTACGGCATCACTCAGGTCATCGCCGACAGCGACAGCCCGGCTTTTGCCGCGCTGGAAAAGCTGCGCGCCGAAACCGTGATCCGCATTGATGGCCGCGTCAAGCTGCGCGACGCGTCGCTGATCAACCCCAAGCTGCCGACCGGCGAGATCGAGGTCTATGCCACCGATACCGAGGTGCTTGGCCCCTCGGACGACCTGCCGCTGCCGGTCTTTGGCGATCAGGACTACCCCGAGGAAACCCGTCTGGCCTATCGCTTCCTCGACCTGCGCCGCGACAGCCTGCACAACAACATCATGCTGCGGTCCAAGGTGATCCGTTCGATCCGCAACCGCATGTGGGATCAGGGCTTTACCGAATTCCAGACCCCGATCATCACCGCCTCCAGCCCCGAAGGCGCGCGCGATTTTCTGGTCCCCTCGCGCCTGCATCCGGGCAAGTTCTATGCCCTGCCGCAGGCGCCCCAGCAGTTCAAGCAGCTGATCATGGTTGCGGGCTTTGACAAATATTTCCAGATCGCGCCCTGTTTCCGCGACGAAGACCCGCGCGCCGACCGCAGCCCCACCGATTTCTACCAGCTTGACCTTGAAATGTCCTTTGTCGAGCAGGAGGACGTTTTCAAAACCGTCCAGCCGGTCATTCAGGGCCTGTTCGAGGAATTCGGCGGCGGCCGCCCGGTCGATGCGGACTGGCCGCGCATCCCCTATGCGGAATCGATGCTGAAATATGGCAGCGACAAGCCCGACCTGCGCAACCCGATCGAGATGCAGGTCGTCAGCGAGCATTTCCGCGGCTCGGGCTTTGGCATCTTTGCCAAACTGCTGGAACAAGAGGGCACCGAGGTTCGCGCCATCCCCGCGCCGACTGGCGGGTCGCGCAAGTTCGCCGACCGCATGAACGCATTCGCCCAGCAACAGGGCTTGCCCGGCATGGGCTATATCTTCTGGCGCAAGGCCGAGGACGGCACGACCGAGGCTGCCGGCCCCATCGCCAAGGCACTGGGTGATGAGAAAACCGAGGCGATCCGCCTGCAACTGGGTCTGGGTGAGGGCGACGCCGCCTTCTTCCTTGGCGGCAAGCCCGAGGCATTCGAGGCCGTCGCCGGCCGCGCCCGCAACGAGATCGGCCGCGAGCTGGGCCTGACCGACGAAAACCAGTTCAAATTCGCCTGGATCGTCGATTTCCCGATGTATGAGCGGGGCGATGACGGCCGCATCGACTTTTCGCATAACCCCTTCAGCATGCCGCAGGGGGGCCTGGATGCACTGTCGGGCGACCCGCTGTCGATCAAGGGCTATCAGTATGATCTGGCCTGCAACGGCTATGAGCTGATCTCGGGCGCGATCCGCAACCATCGCCCCGACATCATGTTCAAGGCCTTCGAGCTAGCGGGTTACGGCCATGACGAGGTCGAAAAGCGGTTCGGCGGCATGGTCAAGGCGTTCCGCTATGGCGCGCCGCCCCACGGCGGTTGCGCGGCGGGGATCGACCGCATCGTCATGCTGCTGGCCGATGAACAAAACATCCGCGAGGTCATCATGTTCCCGATGAACCAGCGCGCCGAGGACCTCATGATGGGCGCGCCCTCTGAGCCGACGAATGAGCAGATGCGCGATCTGCGCCTGCGCGTCCTGCCCAAGGAATAAGGCTGTCTGGCAAGGACGGCCCGTCTCGGCGGGGCCTTGCCGCTTTGCGGCATTTGAAGAAAGCGTGATCTGACGCGGGGCGCGGATCATGGCATAAGGACGGCCGGGGCGCGTGGCGTCCCGCCGTGAAAGGTGCCCGCATGTCCTTTGGTTTTCCCGAACTCGCGGCGATCAGGCTGGGTTACGGCCTGTCGCCCCTGATGCCGCCACCGGCCGATGCCGAGGCCGTGCTGGCCAGCGTCGCCCGCTCGGGTCCCGGCGCCGAGGCGCTGCCTCTGGACGCGGCGCGCGATCTGGTCATGCAGTTGCGCGCGCTGGGCGATGCCGGCAAGAATGGGGGCACGGCCGAGGTCGAGGAATATCGTCGCTTCACCCAGAAGCTCAGCCGGATGATGCTTCTGGACCTGCAGCGGCGCATCGCGCGGGCGATCGACGAGCCGGCCGGCTTTGGTGAAAGGCTGGTGCAGTTCTGGTCGGACCACTTCACCGTGCGCCCGCAGGGCGCGGCGCAGCAGCCGCTGGGGCTGACCTTTGTCGACGAGGCGATCCGCCCCTATGTGAATGGCCGCTTCGAGGACATGTTCTTTGCCGCCGACACGCATCCGATGATGCTGATCTATCTCAACCAGCATGAAAGCCGCGGCCCGAATTCGCCCTTTGCGCTGAAACACAAGGACAAGCGGCTGGGGCTGAACGAAAATCTGGCGCGCGAGGCGCTGGAGCTGCATTCGATGGGCGTCGGCGCGCCTTACGAGCAAAAGGACGTGCGCGAACTGGCCGAGCTCTTGACCGGGCTGACCTATAATCATGTGAAGGGCTTTGCCTTCAGCCCGCCGATGGCCGAGCCGGGCCCCGAGACCGTGCTGGGCAAAAGCTATGGTGCGGGCAGAAGCGTCAAGGACAGGCAGGGCGGGCTTGACGATATCCGCGCGGCGCTGACCGACATCGCCCGCCGCCCCGAGACGGCGCTCTATATCTCGCGCAAGCTGGCGGTGCATTTCGTCTCGGACCACCCGCCCGAGGATCTCGTGCAGGCGATGGCCGCGACCTGGCGCGACAGCCATGGCGATCTGCCGCAGGTCTATCGCGTGCTGGTGACGCATCCCGCGCTGGCCGACACGCTGCGTCACAAGGTCCGGCAACCCTATGACCTGCTGGTTGCCGGCTTTCGGGCGCTGGGGATCACCGGCGCGCAGATCACCGCGCTTGAGCCGCCGACGAACGGGCACATGACCTTTGCAATCCTCAACAGCATGGGTCAGCCCTGGTCGCGGCAGAGCGGCCCCGATGGCTGGCCCGAAGAGGCCGAGGCCTGGATCGCGCCACAGCTTCTGACCGCGCGCATCAACTGGGCGCTGCGCATGCCGCGCATCATGCTCAAGCAGTTGCCCGACCCGCGCGAGCTGTTGCGGACGACCTTTGGCGGCACCCAGTCCGAGCAACTGGAATGGGCCGTTCCCAAGGCCGAAAGCGCGGCCGAGGGCGTGGCGCTGATCCTCGCCTCCAGCGACTTCAACCGCCGATAGGAGAGCGCCGATGACAGATCCGCACCTGAATCGCCGGTTCTTCCTGAAAAGTGCCGCGCTGATCGGCTGCTCGGCGGCGGCGCATCCGCTGCTCAGCTCGATGACCTTTGCCGCCTTGCCGGGCGACAACCGGCTGGTGGTCATCATCTTGCGCGGGGCCATGGACGGGCTGGACGTGATCCAGCCCTACGGCGACCCGATGCTGGCCAAGCTGCGCCAAAAGCTGTCGGTCGGGCCGGACAAGGGGGCGCTGGACCTGAACGGCTTTTATGCGCTGCATCCACGGTTGCAGCCGCTGATGCCGCTGTGGCAAAAGGGCGAACTGGCCTTTGCGCATGCGGTCTCGACGCCTTACCGCGACAAGCGCAGCCATTTCGACGGTCAGGACCTGCTCGAGGCCGGGACCGGCAATGATCTGCCGGTGGACCGGCGCATTGGCGGCTGGCTGAACCGGATGTTGCAGGCGCTGCCCGGCGCCCGCGCCGAGACCGCCTATTCGGTCGGGGTCGAGCAGATGCGGATTCTGTCGGGCGAGGCTGCGCATCTGAGCTGGGCGCCGCGCGTCTCGCTGCGGCTGTCGCCACAGGCGCAACTGCTGCTTGAGCATGTCTATCACGATGACCCGCTGTTTCGCGATGCGGCCCGCGATGCCGCGCAGATCAGCGCCGACAGCCCCACCATGGACAAAGAGCAGCCGGGGCCGACCGCGGATGTGCGGGCGCTGGGGGCATTCGCCGCCAGCCGCCTGAACGGCGAAAGCCGCATCGCCGCTTTTTCGATCGTCGGCTGGGACAGCCATGCCACGCAAGAGGCGGTGCTGGGCCGGGCGCTGGACCGGCTGGCCGCCGCGATCCTTGCGCTGCGCGACGGGCTGGGGCCGAACTGGGCGCGCACGACGGTGCTGGCGATGACCGAATTCGGCCGGACCGTGCGCGAGAACGGCTCGGCCGGGACCGATCATGGCACCGGCGGCGCGCTGCTGATGGCGGGCGGCGCGATCCGCGGCGGGCGCGCCTATGGCGACTGGCCGGGGCTGGGCGAGGATCAGCTTTACGCGGGCCGCGACCTGATGCCGACCCGCGACGTGCGCGCCTATGCGGCATGGGCCATGCGCGGGCTTTTCGGGACCGGGCAGGACGTTCTGGAGCGGTCGATCTTTCCGGGGCTTGACCTTGGCGATGATCCGGGAATTCTGGGCTGATCGGCTATATGGCTGATCAGAGATAGGGAATCCGATGTCCGAACGCCCCATCGGCCCGCTTGTGGCCAGCTTTACAGCGCCCGCCGCACCCGGTCCCGACCGGATCGAGGGCCGCTTTGTCACGCTGGAACGGCTGGACCCCGCCCGCCATGCCGAGGATCTGTTCGCGGCGAACCGGGATCAGGACTGGGTCTGGGACTATATGCCCTATGGCCCTTTTGACGACATCTCGGCCTATCGGGACTGGCAGGCGGAGATGGCGGCCAAGAGCGATCCGTTCTTTTACGCCCTGCGCGACAATGCGGGCGGGCAAGTGGGTGGCCTTGCCTCATATCTGCACATTGATCCGGCGAATGGCGTCATCGAGATCGGCCATATCGAGATCGCGCCCGTCCTGCAGCAGACCCCCGCCGCGACCGAGGCCATCTCGCTGATGATCGGCTGGGCCTTCGATGCCGGCTATCGCCGCGTCGAGTGGAAATGCAACGCGCTGAATGAACCCTCGCGCCGGGCCGCGCTGCGTTATGGCTTTGCCTTTGAAGGCGTCTTTCGCCAGCACATGATCACCAAGGGCCGCAACCGCGATTCGGCCTGGTATGCGATCATCGACCGCGATTGGCCCGATCTGGCGCGCGCCCATGAAACATGGCTTGCGCCCGCGAATTTCGATGCAGAGGGACGCCAGCGCCAGAGCCTCAGCGATCTGAC
>JAGPGI010000309.1 GCA_018056045.1 Paracoccus sp. (in: a-proteobacteria) | reverse complement strand
TCGCAGACAAAGCGCGCAAGACCTGCAAACCACGGATGGCCGGGGTCCATGCCGGGGCCAAGGATCAGGCAATTGTCCTGATCGGAAATGCCGGTCTGTTCCTGCCGGCCCTGACTGCCGCAGGCCGCCCAGAGCCAGGGGCCCGGCGCCGGACCCAGTTCCGCCTCGGCCAGCACCAGCAGGCGGCGGGTGACGGCATCGGCGATATCGGTGATCTGGCGGGTGATGATCTCGTGGCGCTGGCTGGCGGCGACCAGCGCCAGCAGCAGTTCCGGGATGCGCGCGGTGGCCGCCGCCAAAGCCTTGCCGTCGGGCGCGGCGGCGATCTCGCGCAGCAGGACCGAGCCCGAGACCGCCTGCACCCGCGTCAGGTCGGTCTGGGTGATCATGCCGATCAGCCGCCCGCCCTCGGTGATTGGCAGATGGCCGATGCGGCGCTCGGCCATGATGCCCAGCACATCGGCGCCAAGCGCCTGCGGACCCAGCGTCAGCGGATTGACGGTCATGATCGCCGAGACCGGATCACTGCCGGGGCGGCCCTCGGCCACGACCTTGTTCGACATGTCGCGCAGGGTGACGATGCCCAGCAGCGCCCCATCCGCGCCGGTCACCCCCAGCGACGAGACATGCGCCGCGCGCATGATCCGCGCCGCCTCGGCAATCGGGGTTTCGGGGGGGCAGGTCACCGGCGCGCGTCCCGCCAGCAGGTCGGCGACGCTGAGATCGGCGAATTGCGCGCCGATGGGCGGCGCCACCCGCCCGGTGCCGCGATTGAAGAAACGGGCAAAGGCCGCATTGGCACCGATCAGGCGGCGGAATTCGCGCGCCTCGAGCATCAGGATCGGGCCGCCGCGCGTGACGCGGGCATTGGTCGCAGCATGGCCGTCGCGCATCAGCCCGCGCTCGCCGAAGCTGTTGCCGCGGCCAAGGGTCGAGACCGGGGCGCCGGCGCGGTCGGTCACCTCGACCTCGGCATCCTCGATCAGGAAGATGCCCTCAAGCGCCTCGCCATGGCGATAGACGGTGTCGCCCGCCTGCCAGTCCCTGCGGCTGAAAAAGCTGGCGACGCGCGCCAGTTCGTCCCGCGACAGGGCGTCGTAAGGGTGGATGGTGGACAGGAACTTGACGATCTCGGACATGGTCTCGCTCGGTTGGGGCTGGCCGCGCCCCGAAAAGGGCGCGGCCGGTTGGTCTTAATGATGGGTGGCCGCGCCGGCGCCTTTCGGCACGCGGATCGATTCCACCAGTTCCTGCACATGCGCGGGCGGCTCTTCGGTCGCGCCCGAGACGAGATAGGCCACGGCAAAGTTGATCGCCGCGCCCACCACGCCAAAGGATGCCGGCGCGATGCCGAAGATCCAGTTGGCGGCGGTGTCTTCCAGCATGTTGGTGCCGGCGATGAAGAACCAGCCCTTGTAGGTGAAGATATAGACCAGTGTCGAGATCATGCCCGCGATCATCCCCCAGATCGCGCCCTGCTTGTTCACGCGCTTGGAGAAGATGCCCATCATCAGCACCGGAAAGATCGAGCTGGCGGCAAGGCCGAAGGCCAGCGCCACCGTCTGCGCGGCAAAGCCCGGCGGGTTCAGACCCAGAAGCGTCGCCACAAGGATCGACACCCCCATCGAGATCCGCGCCGCCAGAAGCTCGGATTTCTCCGAGATGCCGGGGTTGATCGCGCCCTTGATCAGGTCGTGGCTGACCGCGCCCGAAATCGCCAGCAACAGGCCCGCCGCCGTCGACAGCGCCGCCGCCAGACCGCCTGCGGCGACGATGGCGATGACCCAGCCGGGAAGGTTGGCGATTTCGGGATTGGCCAGAACCATGATGTCATTGCTGACCGTCGGCAGTTCATTGCCCTTGAGCCCCTGCGCGGCGGCCATTTCGGCGGCCGGGCCCTCGGTGGCCTTGTCGTTGTAATACTGGATCAGGCCGTCGCCGTTCAGGTCCTCCCATTTCAGCAGGCCGGTCTTGGCCCAGGTCCGCATCCAGTTCAGTTCGGGTTTCGTCTCGATATCGGCCAGCGACACGGCCGGCTGCGAATAGGTTTCGCCGGTCGCGGCACCGGGCCACATGGTGGTCGACAGGTTCAGACGCGCCATCGAGCCGACCGCCGGAGCGACGGTGTAGAGCAGCGCGATGAAGACCAGCGCCCAGCCCGCCGAGGACCGTGCATCCGACACCTTCGGCACGGTGAAGAAGCGGATGATGACATGCGGCAGACCCGCGGTGCCGATCATCAGCGCCAGCGTGAACAGCACCATGTTCAGGGTCGAGCCGTTATGCGCGGTATAGGCCTTGAAGCCCAGATCGGTCACGACCTGATCAAGCTTGGTCAGGAACTCCATCCCCGAGGCGTCATGGCTGCCAAAAAGGCCAAGCTGCGGCAGGAAATTGCTGGTCAGCGCCAGCGAGATGAAGACCGCCGGGATCGTATAGGCGATGATCAGCACGATATATTGCGCGACCTGCGTATAGGTCACGCCCTTCATGCCGCCCAGAACCGCATAGGCAAAGACCACTGCCGCGCCGATCCACAGGCCGGTTTCCTTGCTGACCTCGAGATAGCGGGCAAAGGTGATGCCGACGCCCTCCATCTGGCCGATCACATAGGTGATCGAGATGATCAGCAGGCAGACCACGCCGATGATGCGCGCGGTCTTGGAATAGAAGCGGTCGCCGATGAATTCCGGCACGGTGAACTTGCCGAACTTGCGCAGGTAGGGTGCCAGCAGCATGGCCAGCAGCACATAGCCCCCGGTCCAGCCCATCAGATAGGTCGAGTTGTCATAGCCGGTAAAGGCGATCAGGCCGGCCATCGAGATGAAGCTGGCGGCCGACATCCAGTCGGCGGCGGTGGCCATGCCGTTCATCACCGGATGCACGCCCCGGTTCGCTGCATAGAATTCCGCAGTCGAGCCGGCGCGGGCCCAGATCGCGATGCCGAAATAAAGCGCGAATGACGCGCCGATGAAGATCAGGTTGAGCGTGAACTGGTCCATGGATTACTCCTCGACGCCATAGTCGCGGTCCAGCTTGTTCATCCATGCCGCGTAAACGAAAATCAGCACGATGAAGACCAGGATCGAGCCCTGCTGTGCGAACCAGAATCCCAGATCCGCCCCCCCCACCTTGATGCCCGACACCAGCGGACGCAGCAGAATGCCAAATCCGTAGGATACCATTGCCCATATGGCCATGCAGATCCAGATGATCCGCACATTGGCCCGCCAATAGGCGTTCGTGGCCTGTTTGTCGTTCATGTCATTCTTCCTCCTCATTCAGTTACAAGTGCCGCCGTTTTGGTTCGCCGCGCCCGGTCCCGGCGGCGGGGACGGGCAAGCCCAAAAGGCCCCGGCACTTTCGCGTCGGGGCCTCGTGTTTCGATCACCAGCCTTTCGAGTCCGGTGCATCTTTGTAGCCCGAGTGGTGGACCTGATGGTCAGGATCGTCGCCGAACAGGCTGCGGCGATAGCCGCTGTTCGAGACAAAGATCATCCCGACCACCACCGTCATCACCGCGACCACGATCGCATACCAGAGGCCGGCGTAGATATTGCCGGACTGGGCCGATATCGCGAAGGCGGTCGCCGGAAGCAGGCCCCCGAACCAGCCGTTGCCGATGTGATAGGGCAGCGACATGCCGGAATAGCGGATCCGGGTCGGGAACATTTCGACGAGTGCCGCGGCCATCGGGCCATAGACCATCGTCACCAGCACGATCAGATAGGTCATCAGCAGGACCAGCTTGAAGTTCTGGGCCTTGAAGATATCGAAGAAATGGTCCGCCTTGGCGATCGTGGTATTGGTCTTGGGATCGATCGGATAGCCGGCCGTGGTCAGGGCTCCGTTCACCGATTTCTCATAGGCGGCTTTCGCGGCCTTCAGCTCGTCGCCGGTCAGCGTCCCGTCATAGACCGGGATCACGGTTCCGGCGATGGTGACGGTCGTCGGGCTGCCCGCCGGCGCGTCCACCGAAGTATAGTTCACCGATGACTTCGCCAGCAT
>JAGPGI010000031.1 GCA_018056045.1 Paracoccus sp. (in: a-proteobacteria) | reverse complement strand
ACCACCGTTTCGCCGGGGGCAAACGGATTGGGCTGCGATACGACGGGTGCTTCGCGGACCCGCAATGTGAGGTTGCCTTGCGAGACCGCAACGCGCGAGATACGGACATCCTCGCCCATGACGATCGTTCCCGACTTGTGATCAATCACCACTCTGGCCGCGGATTCCGGCTCGACAGTGATGGTTTCGATCTGCCCCATCAGCCTGGCCGGATTGACCCGCCCTAAAGCGCTCGTATCAATTGTGATCGTTCCGGAATCGACAAGTTCGGCGACACCGCGCCCGAGCTTTCGGTTTATGGCGGCCTCCACGCGGGCGGCGGTTGTAAAATCAGGGTTGCGCAGGGCAAGGCGCAGGTTTGTCATTTGCGAGAAGTCAAATGCGACCTCGCGCTCGACCCGGGCACCGGAGGGGATCGTTCCGGTGGTTGGAACACCTTGCACGACCGAAGCCGCGGCCCCGGATGCCTCGGCGCCACCAGCCAATACCGAGCCTTGCGCGACAGCATAGATCTCGCCATCAGCGGCGTTCAGTGGCGTCATGACCAGCGTACCGCCAAGCAGGCTTTTGGCATCGCCAATCGCAGCGACATTGATGTTGATCTGCGATCCTGTGCGAGCAAATGGCGGCAGCGTCGCAGTTACGATCACGGCTGCGACGTTCTTGGGGCGAAAGGCTTCATCGGTCACGTTCACACCCAGTCGTTCCAGAAGGCCGGCCATGATCTCTTCGGTGAAGGGCGAGTTGCGCAGACTGTCTCCCGAGCCGTTGAGGCCGACGACAAGGCCGTAACCGACAAGGTCGTTTCCACGCACACCGTCGATATTCGCAAGATCCTTAATGCGAACCGGTGCAGCGGCCGCCCAGCCTGTGCTGCAGAGCAGCAAAATCGCGATGTAAAGCAGCCTCATCACAGGTAATCCGTCAGTTTCAGCCGGGATAGCCGCGCAGTCAGGGTGTAGAGGTTCTGGATACTCGCCTCGGTCTCCTGAAGAGCTGTGGCCGTTTCGTACGGATCAGCGCTGATCAGGCTTGATCGGATGACTGACAATGAAGTGCTTTCGGCAGTATTTTGCGCTTGTGTCTGTGCGGTGGCCGCCTCTTGCAGGCCGATCATCGCTCTTGCGACCGTCAGGTCGGTGCTTGCACGAAGAAGCTTGTCTCCGGATTGGGTGAAAAGGCTCCGCATGGTCGATGAATCTAGCCCCGCCCCTGATTCAGCAACAAAAGTCAGCGCAGCCATCCCTTTCAGGAGGTTCCTCAATTCCGGGGAGTTCGCGGTCAAGTCACTGCCGACTGTTCGCTCGTCGGAAATGGAAATCCAGGTGTTTCCAGTATCGTTGCCATTATAGATCAGGTCGGTAAAGCCGCCGCTACCAGCCGGAGCGTCAAACCAGTCGTCAATCCGTGTGACAATGTCATTTGCGTTCGTCGCCCCAGCCACAGCCGCGTTCAGCCCGGATATCAAGTCATCGAATGATCCCAGCGGTGCCGTGTCTGTCCTGTTTCCGGAAAATAGATGCCGCCCACTGACATTGGTGTTCAGTGCGCTGAATACCGACCGGAAATCCTGTGAGATCTGCGATGCACGCATGCGCAAAACATCGTCAGGTGATGTATTGGCCTCGGTCATTACGCTGGGACCTATACTGTCAGTCGACGACTGAATGCGCTCGAGAACACGCTGCATGCTCTCAAACATGGTTTTCGCCTCCGAGGCATTCTGCTGATAGGTCGCGAGCATGGTGATGCGGGTATCGACATGCGAAACCCGCGACAAATCACCATTCAAGGCAAGTGGAATATCGCTTCTGATACCCGTTGCTACCTCTTTGGTCAGGCGATCGAGTTTGCTCTTGAGCAGGTGCTGCGACAATCTGAGCTGATAGGATCGTGACTGGTCGCCAACTGAATTGAAACTTGTCATGTCAGCCTCAGGATTGTGTCAAGCATATCATTGGCGGTCTGAAAGACCTTGGCGTTGGCGGAATATGCGTGCTCAAGCGCGAGAAGGGCTTCCATCTCCTTGTCGGTGTCGACGCCATCTGCCAGCAGGGCGGTGTGCAGGCTTTCGTAATGTGTGACGCTTTGCGCTGCAGTTGCTTCGCTGCGGACGCGGCTGGTCGCGGCGTTCGATGAAAGCTCGGCGGTCAGCGAGTGCAGCGTTCTGAGGCTGCTGGACAGATTGGCCGAGCCAGGTGCGCGGGAAGCCGACAGTGCTGCGCTCATCTTGTTGAGCAGGGAGCTTTCGCCGACATCCCCTGCGCCAGCAGCATTTATGCCCGCACGTACCCGCCATAGCTGCCCCCCCGAAGCGGGATCGACCTGTGCGGAAACGGCAAGGCGATTGGCAAAACCGGTTTCATTTGCTGGCAGGAATGCACCCTGATCATCGGTGAATAGACCAGGCCCCCCAGCGGGCAATGTGGCATCGACGTCCGATGACGAGACACGGTCATATAGGTCGCGAGCATAGGCATCGATCTGGCGCTGATATTCCGGCGCCAGATCGTCGCGGATCGTGAAGTTTGCACTCAGCGTCCCGCCTGCGAACATGGCGGATTGCTGGAAACTGGATAGTTCGCTGCCGTTAAACGTCAGGTTGGACAGCGTGCCCGCGGCAAGGCTCATCCCGACCGTAATGGGATCGGCGGCAGAGAAACCGATGCGTGCGGGAACGGTTCCGTCAAGAAGGACGGCACCGCCGGTTGTGAACAGGGCCACCTGTTGGTGATCTCGCGGAACCTGTCGGAGCGGAACGATCGCTGAAATCCCGTCGATGACAGCTTGCCGCGAATCCATGAGCGAGGATGCGTCCTTGCCTTGTGCCGTGAGGCTGGCAATCTGCTTGTTCAGGGACGTCACCTGGTCGAGGGCGCTGTTCAGGCGCCCAACGTCATTGGCGATGGTCTGCTCGGCGCTGGTTCTGGCGCTTTGAATGGTGTTGGCGATGCCGTTGATTTTTTTTGCCAGCGTCTGAGCGGAGGTCATGACGGCAGACAGACGCACGTCGCTGTCCGGTCGCGCCGCTGCACTGACCACCGCTGCGTCAAAAGCTGTCAGCAGGCTGCCGAGAGCTCCGGCCTCGGTTGCTGTGCCGATAACTCCTTCGAGCGCCGCGTGAAAGTCGGCGATCGTGTCCGCAGATCCAAGTTGCGCGCGTGCCAGGCGGTTGTCTGCAAGAAGGCTTGCATTGACCATGCGGCTGACCCCGTCGATGCTAACCCCGCCGCCGCGCTCATAGACGCGTGCGGAGAGATTGAGCTCACGTCGCGCATAGCCTTCGGTGCGGGAGTTGGCGACATTGGTCGAAACGATTTCGGTGCCCCGCGATGCGGCGGTCAGGCCGGAAACCGCATTCGAGATTGCGGAAGATATGCTCATTGCGAGGCTCCAATTTCATGATGAGACGGGCGGGCAAGACCGACCGTCCTGATCATCAGCGTTTGAGGTTGGCAGTTTCCTGCAGCATTTCGTCGACCGTCTGGATGACCTTGGCATTCGATCCATAGGCGCGCTGCGTCTGGATCAGGTCGGTCAATTCGGCCGCGACGTCGGTGTTGGAGGCTTCCCGGGCATAGCCGACGACCGAGCCGGTCGGTCCATCGCCGGCATCCCACAGGTAAAAGGGACCCGAGTCGGGCGAGACCTTGTAGGTTTGGTTGTCCATGGCAATCAAACCGTTGACGCTGGGCACGTCGACAAGCGGAATCTGGTAGAGCGTCCGGGTGAAGCCCGTATCGTAGGTGGCGTGAAGGAAGCCCTTTTCGTCGAATTCGAGTCCGGTCAGATTGCCGACGGGCGAGCCGTTGCGCGATGCGTTGGCGGGCGAGAAGGCTGCGCTGAGCTGAGTCATGCCGGTGCTGTCGCCCAGGCGACCGATATCGATATTGATGGGACCGCCGGCCGTGTTCACGACGATTTCGCCGGTTGCGGGATCATGCGCGCCGCCGGTTACGGCAGTCACGCTGGCAAGCGTTCCTCCGCCGCTCTGGCTGTCGTTGAATGTCAGCGTATAGGAGCCGATCAGCGATTCATCCGCCGCCGTGCCGGGATCATCGACGATGGCGGAATCGCGGACCTCCATGGTCCAGCTGTTCGACCGGGTGCCGGCCGTACCACTGACATCGGGGGTAAAGGAGAAGGTCAGCGTTTCCGAGTTTCCGAGGTTTCCGAAATACTGGACGTCCATTTCACGGGGGTCGCCGACCGATCCGCCCACCGAATCGTCTGCGGGCAAATTGATGCCCAGGGTGACGCGCGTGGTCGGGTCGGCCGCGCTTTGGCTGGTATTGATCACGATCGGCTGCAGGCCGGATACGCCGTCGCGCGGCTGGTTCGGCACGGTGCCGTCGGCATTTGCCGGCCAGCCCAGCAGGACGAGGCCCGAGGTCGTGCGCAAGATCCCCTCATCATCAGGGCTGAACGAGCCGGTACGGGTCATGATCATGTCCTGCGCCCCGGCAGGCATGCGCCCGACCTCGGCAATGGTGGTGACCGGCAGCATGCCGCGGCCCGAGATCGCGATATCGAGCGGACTGGAGGTGGTCACGAGATTGCCGCGCTGCTCGATATCGCGGCCTGTGCTGGCGCGCACGCCGCCGGCCGTATAGACCCCGCCACCCCGCGCCTGGTTGATCACCATGCTTTCAAACTCGGTATTCACGCGCTTGTAGCCATAGGTGCTGGAGTTCGCGATATTGTCCGAGATATTGGCGAGGCGCGTCGAGTTCGCGGCCAATCCCGAGACGCTGGCGCTGAGGGCAGAGGAGATCGACATTCTGTGGTCACCCTGTGTGAGTCGTGCTTGTGAGGAATGTGCCGCAAGGATGTTAAGATGCTCCTAACGGCGCCGGGGCATCGCCGGCTATCTGAGTAAAATCACTTCGATTCGGTTGTTGTTCGGATCCATCGGATTCGTCGAGCGGTTGCGGCGGTCGGCATAGGCGGTCACACGCTGGATGCGGCTGGACTGAAAGCCGGTATCCTCGAGCAGGTTGCGGACCGCGTGGCTGCGCGCATCGGACAGCGCCCAGACCGGCGAGTGGATGAGCATTTCGGGATAGGCGCGGACATGGCCGCTGACCGCGATCTCGTTCTTGACCCGGCCGAGCACGCCGCCCAGGATGCGGGCGAGCTCCTTCATTTCCGGGGTCGGCTGGGCGCTGTCACCCTCGAACAGGGGGGCGTCCATCAGGTCGGTCAGTTCGATGACCAGCCCCTCATCGGTCATGCGGGTGACAACGTGGCGCAGCAGGTTGGTTTTCTGCATCGATTCCGCGCCGCTGCCGGTCAGCTGGTTCTGGATATGCCGGGCCATGGCGTCGAAGCCCGATTGCTGGCCGTCGCGCGCCTGCGCCGCCATCTGGTCGGTCGAGGCGCCCGCGCCCTTGCCGGAATTGCTGTCGGCGTCCTGCACCTCGCCCCCGAAGGGGCCGTCAGAGCCGCTGCTGGTGGTATGGATCAGCGTCGGGTTGAAATATTCGGCCAGACCCTGACGCTGCTTTTCGGTGGTCGCGTTCAGCAGCCACATCAGCAGGAAGAACGCCATCATCGCGGTCACGAAATCGGCATAAGCGACCTTCCAGGCGCCACCGTGATGGCCGCCGCCGCCGCCACCCTGCACGCGCTTGATGATGATCGGGGCATTGCCCCCGTTCCCGGCCATGAATTCGTCCTTTCCGATCCTTGATGGAAAGGTCTAGGACGCTGCGGCTAATATCCAGTTAACGCCTCAAATGCCGCGCATTTCCGCAATGATCATGCGCGCCGCCTTTTCGGCGATCATCACCGTCGGGCTGTTGGTATTGCCCGAGGTGATGGTCGGCATGACCGAGGCGTCGACCACCCGGATTCCCTGAAATTCGCGCAGCTTCAGCGTCGGATCGACGACCGATCCGGCATCCGCACCCATGCGCGCGGTCCCCACCGGATGAAAGATCGTCGAGGCGATGCGGCCAGCGGCCTGGGCCAGATCCTCGTCGCTGTCGCCACCGGGGCCGGGCTTGAATTCCTGCGGGCGATGCCGCGCCATCGGCGCTTGCGCCATGATTCGCCGGGTCAGGCGGATGCTGCGCGCCGCCACGATGCGGTCGCACGGCGTCGACAGGTAATTCGGCGCAATCCTCGGATGCGCCAGCGGATCGGGCGAGGCGATGCGCACATGGCCCCGGCTTTCGGGGCGCAGGTTGCAGACGCTTGCGGTGATCGCCGGGAAGTCGTGCAGATCGCCACCGAACGCCTCAAGGCTGAGCGGCTGGACGTGATATTCCAGATCGGGCGTCGCCACATCGGGGGATGAGCGGGCAAAGGCGCCAAGCTGGCTGGGGGCCATGCTCATCGGGCCATTGCGGAACAATGCGTATTGCGCGGCGATCATGGCCTTGCCCCACCAGTGCCGGGTCATCTGGTTCAGGGTTTTCGCGCCTTCGACCCGATAGGCGCAGCGGATCTGCAGATGATCCTGAAGGTTCTCGCCCACGGCGGCGTCGCGCAGGACCTCGATGCCCATGGATTGCAGAAGCGCCCCCGGCCCGATGCCTGAAAGCTGCAGGATCTGCGGGCTGCCGATGGCCCCGGCTGACAGGATGATCTGTTTGCCCGCGATCCGCTGGGCGCCGGCCCCGTCGCGCATGATCTCGACCCCGGTGGCGCGGCGGTCCTCGAAGGTCAGGCGGCGCACCTGCGCGCCGGTCATCACCGTCAGGTTCGGTCGCGAGAGCGCCGGACGCAGAAACGCCTTTGCCGTCGAGACCCGCCAGCCGCTGCGCTGGTTCACCTTGAAATAGCCGACGCCCTCGTTCTCGCCCGTATTGAAATCATCGGTGGCGGGGATGCCGGCGGCTTCGGCGGCGCGGGCGAAATCGTCAAGGATGTCCCAGCGCAGGCGCTGTTCCTCGACCCGCCATTCGCCGCCGGCGCCGTGATGTTCGGAGGCCCCGGCGAAGTAATCCTCGGAGGCCTTGAACAGCGGCTCGACATCGTCCCATCCCCAGCCGGTGCAGCCAAGCTGGCGCCAATGGTCGTAATCGGCGGCCTGACCGCGCATATAGATCATGCCGTTGATCGACGAGCAGCCGCCAAGGACGCGGCCGCGCGGATAGATCAGTTCGCGCCCGTTCAGGCCCGGCTCGGGGGCGGTCTTGTAGCCCCAGTCGGTGCGCGGATTGCCGATGCAGTAAAGATAGCCGACGGGGATATGGACCCAATGGTAATTGTCGCGCCCGCCCGCCTCGATCAGCAGGACCCGATGGCGGGGATCCGCGGACAGGCGGTTGGCAAGGACGCAGCCCGCGCTGCCGGCGCCGATGATGATGAAATCATAGGACATGAAAACTCCCCCCGAAGGCGACTGTAGGAATGGCGCAACCCTTGCGCAAGCGAAGGTGGCTGGCCTCTTGCGCCGCCCGGCTGCGAGGATATGTTGCGGGGATGCGAGCCGAGGGCGACTATGATCTGGTGACTGGCGCGGGGCTGATCGCCTGTCCGCGCTGCGACGCCTTGCATATCGAACGCGAACTCGAGCCCGGCGAGACCGCGCGCTGCGTGCGCTGCAACAAGGTGCTGGCGGCGCCGCGCGCCGGGGCCTTTACCCGGCTTATCGCACTGTCCTTCACCTCGCTGGTGCTGATGGTGGGGGCCGTGTTCTTTCCGTTTCTGGAAATCTCGCGCATGGGTTTTGGCAACGAGACTTCGCTGTTCGGGGTCGCCATGGCGTTTTCCGAGGGCGCGCTGGTGCCGCTGACCGTGGAGCTTCTGGGCAGCATCGTCGGGCTGCCGGTGCTGCGCTCGCTCTTGCTGGTCTATACGCTGCTGCCTTTGTCGCGAAACCGGCCGCCCTATCGCTATGCCGTGCGCGCGTTCCGCCTGTCCGAGGCGCTGCGGCCCTGGTCCATGGCCGAGATCTTTGTCATTGGCACCGCCGTGGCGCTGGTCAAGATCGGCGGTCTGGCCAATATCAGCTTCGGCCCGGCCTTCTGGGCCTTTTGCGGGCTGATCATCGTCAACGCGGCCAGCGATGTCTTTACCAGCGCCGCGACGATCTGGGACGCGATCGAGGATGCCGGCATGCCCACGGATGGCCGTGAAATGGTCGGAGGCCAGTCATGAGCGTGACCGGCGAGGGCGATATCCTGACCGAAGCCAGCCCCGGCAACGGTCATGACGGGCCGGTGATGACCGCGCATCGCGCCGGGCTGGTGGGGTGCCGGGGCTGCGGCCGGGTCTGGCCCGATGCCGAGACCGTCTGCCAGCGTTGCGGCAGTGCGCTGGTGCGGCCCGACCGGCGCAGCCTTGGTTCGGTCTGGGCGTGGCTGCTGGCGGGGCTGGTCTTCTACATCCCCGCGAACCTGTTTCCGATGCTCAAGACCTCGACGCTGGGCGGGCTTCGCGGCACCTCGGAATCCACCATCCTTGGTGGTGTGGTCGAACTGATCCACTACAAGAGCTATGGCGTCGCGGCGATCGTCTTCATTGCCTCGATCGTGGTGCCGATCTCGAAATTCATTGCCATCATCTGGCTGGCGCGGGTCGCGGGGCGGCCCGCGACGGTCAAGGACGCCCATCGCCGGTTGCATGTCTATGAGGTGGTCGAGTTCATCGGCCGCTGGTCGATGATCGACGTTTTCGTGGTCGCGATCCTGTCGGCGCTGGTGCAGCTGGGTTTCGTCGCCTCGATCCATCCGGGCCCGGCGGCGGTTTCCTTTGCGCTGTCGGTTGCCTTTACCATGCTTTCGGCGCAAAGCTTCGATCCCAGATTGATTTGGCGTGGCCTGCCGCTGCGCAGTTACCGGAAATAGTGCCAAGGACCAAGAATGACGGAATCCAATCCGCCCCCCCGTGACACTGTTTCCCTGAAACCCTCGGAACCGATGCGCAAGCCCCGCGCCCCCGGCCTGTTTGCCGGGTTGCAGCTGGTCTGGCTGGTGCCGATCCTGGCGCTGATCGTGACCCTTGGCGTGGGCTGGAATGCCATTGCCGGCCGGGGCGTGGTGATCTCGGTCACCTTCAAGGACGCCACCGGCATCGTGCCCGGCGAGACGGCGCTGAAATTCCGCGAGATCACCGTCGGCAAGGCCGAGGCGGTCCGTTTCACCCAAGACCTGCAGGAGGTTGTGGTCGATGTCCGGGTTGAAAAGGACATCGCGCCCTATCTCGACAGCGACGCACAGTTCTGGATCGTGCGGCCGCAGGTGACGGCGGCGGGGATCTCGCGGCTTGATACCGTGCTGACCGGCGCCTTTATCGAAGGCTATTGGGACGGCGAGGCCGGCCCGACGCAAAAGCACTTCCAGGGCCTGGAAAAGGCGCCGCTGACCAGTCCCGGCGCCAAGGGCACGCGGATCGTGCTGTCCACCGAGCGCTCGCGCGGCATGTCCGAGGGTGCGCCGGTGTCGATCCGCGGCGTGCCGGTCGGGCGGATGCAGAACCTGCGCCTGTCCGAGGACGCGCAGAACGTGCTGGCCGATGTCTTTATCGCCGCGCCCTATGACGGGCTTTTGACCACCAAGACGACCTTCTGGGACATTTCCGGCTTTTCGGTCTCGGTCGGGGCGCAGGGTGTTTCGCTGAATGTCGATACCTTCGCCTCGCTGCTGCAGGGCGGGGCAGAGTTCGCGACCATCACCTCGGGCGGCGGGCCGGTCGAGGACGGGCATGTCTTTTCGCTTCTGCCTGACGAGGCGGCGGCGCGCGCCAACCAGCTGACGGATGACGACCGCGCCATCCGCCTGACCATGCGGATCGACGAATCCGTCGAGGGGCTGTCCAGCGGCGCCAATGTCCGCTTCAACGGGCTGCATGTCGGCAATGTCACCGCGCTGTCCACCCATGTCGTGCCGGGTCAGGACGGCAAGGAGCATTTCGAGCAGGAAGTCGTCCTTGCCATCAATCCCGACCAGCTTGGGCTTTCGCCCGAGGCGACCGAAACCGAGGCGATGGACCTGATCGCCGAGCAGGTCGCCGGCGGCCTGCGCGCGCGTCTGGCCAGCGCCGGCGTCTTTGGCCTGTCGCTCGAGGTCGAGCTGGTCGAGATGCCTGATGCCACCCCGGCCGAGCTGGACCGCGCGGCGGAACCCTATCCGCTGATCCCCTCGGTGCCGGGCGATATCTCGGATTTCACCGCCGATGCGCAGGGTCTGATGAGCCGGGTCGGCAACCTGCCGATCGAGGAGCTGCTGAAATCCGCCACCGACATGATGGACAGCATCACCGCGCTGGCCAGAAATGACGACACCCGCGCCATTCCGGGCGCCCTGCGCGGCACCCTGGAAAATGCGCAATCCGCCGCTGGCGAGATCAAGGCCGCCACGACCGAGCTGCGCGAATCCGGCGCGCTGACGCAGATGCGCGGCCTGATCGACGAGGCCGCCGCCGCCGCCGAGGCCGTCAGACTGGCCGCCGCCGACGTGCCCTCGATGGTCGAGGAAATCGACGCCACCGCCGCCAAGGTCGGGGCCGTCGACTTTGCCGCCATCGGCACCGAGGCCGAGGGCATCCTGCAGGATCTGCGCGCCGTCCTTGGCACCAAGGATGCCGAGGAACTGCCGCGCAACCTGTCCGACACGCTCAAGGCCGCCTCGGGTCTGCTGAACGATCTGCGCGACGGCAATGCGGTGGGCAGCCTCAATCAGGCGCTGGCCTCGGCCAGCACCGCCGCGCAGGACGTTTCCGACGCCAGCAAGCGCCTGCCGCAGCTTTCCGCGCGGCTCGAGGCGCTGGCGGCGCGGGCCGAGGCGGTGATCGCCGCCTATGGCGCGCGCTCGGATTTCAACAACGAAACCGTCAGCCTGTTGCGTGAGATGCGGCGCGCGGCCAATTCCTTTGCCAGCCTTGCCCGCAGCATCGAACGCAATCCGCAAGCCTTCATTCTGGGACGTTAAAGATGCGCATGATCCTTGTTTCCGTCGCCGCGCTGACCCTGCTGGGCGCCTGCTCGCATGGCGAGAATACCGCCCGCTACATGATCGACCCGCCGCTGACCGGCGAGCGCGTCCCCGACCGGCTGGGCACGGCCGAGCTCAAGGACGTCTCGCTGCCGGAATATGCGGCCGCCGGCGAGATCAGCTGGCAGACCGAGGACGGCGCCGTGCGCTCGAACACCAAGCAGCTTTGGGCCGACACGCCGCAGCGTGCCTTTACCCAGACGCTGGCGCGGACGATCTCGGACCTTTCGGGCGCGACCGTGATCGCCGAACCGTGGCCGCTGGCCGAACCGCCGCGCCGCCGGCTCGAGGTGCGGGTGGAAAAGGCGCTGGCGCAGTCGGACGGGGTCTATCGGCTCAGCGGGCGCTATTTCGTCTCGGACGAGGCGGCGGGCGGCGCCAATCAGGCGCGCAGCTTCGACATTTCCGTGCCGCTGGCCGATGACGAGCCGGGCACCATCGCCCGCGCGCAATCGCAGGCCATCACCCAGCTTGCCCGCCAGATCGCAGTTCTGGGCGGTCCGGGGCGGTCGGTGCGCACCAGCTCGACGCCGGTGCCGCGCATGGACGACATCTTCTCGCAGCCGCTGCCGCCGCTGGAGGGAAGCTGACCGCCAGCCCGCGTCAGTTTGGCAGCTATCCCGCGCGACGATTGTCTGGCAGCCTGCCTCGGCAACCGCAGGGAGCGATCATGCCGCAAGATGCCCGTGACCAGACCCATGTCCTGACCGATCCGCCCGCGCATCTGTTGGCCGCGCCCGAGCGGCTGGATTACTACGACCGTCAGGCGGCGCTGTTGCCCGAAGCCATCACGCCCCTGCAGGCATGGAACATGATCCGCGCCCGGCCGCAGCCGGTGCTGAAACTGGCCTTTCGCATCCGCGACGCGATCTCGGCCCGGTTCGGGGTCAAGCGCATCGGCGGCTTTGGCGAGGTCGCGGCGGCCAATGTGCAGCCGGGCGACCGGCTGGATTTCTTTCTGGTCGAACATGCCGCCCCCGACCTGCTGGTCCTGACCGAGCGTGACCGGCATCTGGACGTGATGACCTGCATCGCGACGCGGGGGGCGGAGCTGGCGGTGATCTCGTCGGTGATCACCCACAACCGCTTTGGCCGCGCCTATATGCTGGTCGTCGGTCCGGCGCATCGGCTGATCGTGCGGGTCATGCTGCGCCGCCTGCAGCGCCAGATGCTGGGCGCGGGCGGCTAGATCGCGTCGTCGGGGTTGAACTGGCCAAAGCGCCCGGCGGCAAAGACCAGCGGGTGATCACCCGGCCCGGCCACGGTCACCCGCAGCACCCGCCCGATCAGCACGGAATGGTCGCCCGCCTCGTGCACGGCATGGTTCAGGCAGTCAAACCGCGCCGCCGCGCCGGGCAGGACCGGCACGCCCTCGGGGGTGATGACCGGGGTCAGTTCCTGAAACTGCCGTCCGCCCTTGGTAAAGCGCAGGCAGGTCTCCAGTTGCTCGGCGCCCAGAATATGCACCGACCATGCCTCGGCCCCGGCAAAGACGTCATGCCGGGTCGAGGCCCGCGCCGGGCACCACAGCACCAAGGGCGGCTCCAGCGAGACGCTGGAAAAGCTGTTCACCGTCATCCCCACCGGCCCCAGCGAGCCCATGGCGGTGACCACGGTGACGCCGGTGGCAAAGCGGCCAAGCGCCTCGCGCAGCAGCCGCGCCTCGGCATTGGCGGGGTGGAAGGTGATCTCGTCGGCGAGCCGGTCGCGGGTCGCGGGGGGAAGGCGGCTCATGGGCGGGCCCTGTCATTGGCGGCATAAGGCCCGTTCCGGACCGGCAAGGCAAGTCTAGCCCCGGCGCGACAAGGCATCAAGCCGCGCCCGACGCAAGGATCACAGGCGTGGCGTCATTGCCGCGAGCATGTCGTCATGCAGCCCCTGCCGCGCCACGATCAGCCCGTCATTCAGCGCCGAGGGGGTGTTGAAGCGCAGGGGCTGGCCCGAAAGATCACTGGCAAGGCAGCCCGCGCGCCGGGCGATCAGCGCCCCCGCCGCGATATCCCATTCCCATGCCGGACGCACCGACAGCGCGGCGTCAAAGCGTCCTTCGGCCACCAGACACAGCCGCCATGCCAGCGAGGGGCGAAAGCTGCGCCTGAGCGGCGGCGCGACGCCCCGCCAATGCGCCGGATCAAGGCCGGGCTTGCCGGTCAGCACATCGGCGCCGTCAAAGCCGTGATGTGATGCCCGGATCGGGGCGCCGTTCAGCAGCGCCGGGCCGTGCTCCTGCGCGGCATAGGTCAGCTCCTGCGCCGGCAGATGCACCACGGCGGCGATGATTTCATGCTCGCGCGCGATGGCCAGCGAATGCGAAAAGCCGGTCTGGCCGTCGATAAAGGCGCGGGTGCCGTCGATCGGGTCGATGATGAAGCAATGCTCAAACGCCAGCCGCGCCGGGTCGTCGGGGCTTTCCTCGCTGAGCCAGCCGTAATCGGGGCGGGCCTCGCGCAGCAGGCGTTCCA
>JAGPGI010000308.1 GCA_018056045.1 Paracoccus sp. (in: a-proteobacteria) | reverse complement strand
TTTGACGATTTCCGCTTCGTCACCCCCGCGCAGGTCGAACCAAACCTCAAGGATCGCACGCTGACCATGAATGGCGTGTCGAAATCCTATGCCATGACCGGCTGGCGCATCGGCTATGGCGCCGGCCCCGAGCTGCTGATTCGCGCCATGGCCAAGCTGCAGTCGCAATCGACCTCGAACCCGTCCTCGATCGGGCAATATGCGGCGCTGGCGGCGCTGAACGGCCCGCAGGACTATATCGAAACCAGCCGCGCCATCTTTCAGCGCCGCCGCGATCTGGTGGTTGCGGCGCTGAACGACTGCCCCGGCATTTCCTGCCCGGTGCCGCAGGGCGCTTTCTATGTCTATCCCTCGATCCATGAGCTGATTGGCAAGACCTCGGCCGGGGGCACCGTCATCAAGGACGACGAAGCCTTCGCCACCGCGCTGCTGGATGAAACCGGCGTTGCGGTGGTCTTTGGCGCGGCCTTCGGGCTCAGCCCGCATTTCCGTGTCTCTTATGCGACCTCGGACGCGGTGCTGGCGGATGCCTGCGCCCGCATCAAGGCGTTTTGCGAGGGGATGCACTGAGCCGGGCCGCGCCGGGCCGCTCAGGTCGGCGCTGGCTTCTGCGGTCACGGTGACAAGCTGGCTTTCCGCAGCCAGCACCCGCGTGACATGGCGCGGATCGGCGTCGGCGACGGACAGGTCCGGAAGGGCTTCCTCGCGGACCACGAAGGCGATGCGGATGCCGCTCAGGAAATAGTCGCGCAACGCGAAGCTGGTCTCGCAACCGGCCTGCAACCCGCCGAAAATACGCTCAAACTCACCCCATGGGGTGAGGCGGGTCGGGACGGCGACGGGGCCGCGCCCGAGAACCCCGACAAACGCGGTGTTTGAGGTCGCAACGCCCGGAATCGGCTGAGGTCGCCAAACGTTTCGTGAACATGGATGCCGGGCGGGGCGAGCATGGCTATGCCCTTGCTGCATGACCCCGGGTCGCCTCGCGCAGGGCGAGGGTCAGGGGCGCCTGTCTGGGCAAGTGCTGGCGCACAGGGACAGGCTCCAAGTCTGGCCTGGAGTGACCTGACCCATGCAGGGGCTGAGGCAAGACGGGGCACCAACAGAGAATGAAATTTAGCAAAATTCGGGCGCTGCTGCAACAGAACTGAGTGATCGTTTCAGCCGCCGGCTGCGCCGCGCCGGACATGAATACGCGACGCCGGAAGGATCCGGCGCCGCGTGGGCAGGGAAGTGGAAACCGGTATCCGGCGGGCGCGCTGCCCTACCACATATGGCGGCGCAGCGCTTCGCCGTCGGGGGGCGTGGTTGCGGTGCCCCTCTCGCAATGGGCCTGACTGACCACGCCGATATCCATCAGCAGATGCGGCGGCAATTCGGCCAGCGCTCGGCGGGTCGCGGGATCGTTCAGCGCCGCCATGCGGTCAGTGCGGCAGGATACGCCCTGCTTATTGGCGGCAGTAAAGCCCAGCATCGCTGAAAGGCGCCGGAAAAGACCGGTCTGGGTCGTGGACGCGAGATCGCGGAACATGGCAGCCTCCTGTATTTGCTTGCTGTTGATCCATATTGCGATGATGCTACAGGCCGGTGCCGAAAACTAACAAAGCCTCGGCACGTGTGTATAAGGGTTATTTATGCCTATTCCGCCTCTGGCGTCATTGCGGGCCTTTGAAGCCGTCGCCCGCCACCTGAGCTTTACCCGTGCCGCCGAAGAACTGGGGATGACGCAGGCGGCGGTCAGCTATCAGATCCGCATGCTGGAAGAGCGCATGGGCGCGCCGCTGTTTCTGCGCAAACCGCGTGAGGTGGTGCTGACCGAGACCGGCGAGCTGTTCGCGCGCCCGACCATCGACGCCTTCGAGATTCTGCGCGAGGCCTATGCCGATCCCTCGGCGGATACGGTTTCGACGCTGTCGATCTCGACGGTGCCGACATTTGCGGGGGCGTGGCTCTCGCATCGACTGGGCAAGTTCCAGATGAGCAATCCCGATCTGGCGGTGCGGCTGGAGACAAGCGACACGCTGGTCGATTTCGCGCGGGAAGATATCAGCGTCGCTATTCGTGCCGGGGCGGGGAACTGGGCCGGGCTGACGGCGCAGCGGCTGATGGATGTCGAATACGCGCCGATGCTGTCGCCGGAATTGCTGAAGAAATACGATATCCGCGAACCCGCCGACCTGCTGAAAGCGCCGCTGCTGGACCGGGGCGACCGTAACTGGGCGGTGTGGATGCGGCAGGCGGGCGTCGATTTCTGGGAAACCCCGCCCAAGCCCGGGCTGACGCTGACCACCGACCTGCACGAGGCGCGCGCGGCCCTTGCGGGCTATGGCGTGGCGCTGCTGACGCCGCGTTTTTTCCGCTTTGAGCTGGCGACGGGCAGCCTGATCCAGCCCTTTCCATTGGTGGCCAAGAACGGGCGCAGCTATTGGCTGGTCTATCCGCCGGGGCGCCGGAACCGCCCGGCGATCCGCAAGTTCCGTGCCTTTTTGCTGGATGAAATCGCCTGCGACCCCGGCTAGCCGGGGTCGCAGATCATCCTGCCTGGGGAACAGGATCCGGGGGTCAGTGTTCTGGGATCAGTTGATGAAATGCTGCGGCCGGGTCAGGTTTTCGGGGCGCAGGATCGCGTCCAGTCGGTCCTTGTCCAATAGGCCCTTTTCCAGCACCAGATCATAGACGCCGCGCCCGGTCAGATGCGCCTCGGTCGCGACTTCGGTCGCCGCCGCATAGCCGATATAGGGGTTCAGCGCGGTGACAATCCCGATCGAGTTGCGCACCGTTTCCTTGAGCACGTCGCGATTGGCGGTGATGCCGCGCACGCAATTGTCCTCAAGCGTCTTGCAGGCGGCGATCAGGTGGCTGGTCGAGCGGTTGACGCTATAGGCGATCACCGGCTCAAAGGCGTTCAGCTGCAACTGGCCGCCCTCGGCCGCCATGGTGATGGTGACGTCATTGCCGATCACCTCGAAGGCGACCTGATTGACCACCTCGGGGATGACCGGATTGACCTTGCCCGGCATGATCGACGATCCGGCCTGTTTGGCGGGCAGGTTGATTTCATTGAACCCCGCGCGCGGGCCCGACGACAGCAGCCGCAAGTCGTTGCAGATCTTTGACAGCTTGACCGCGACGCGCTTCAACACGCCCGAGACCTGCACGAAGGCGCCGGTATCCTGCGTCGCCTCGACCAGATCGAAGGCGGTGACGACCGGGATGGTGGTGATTTCGGCCAGACGGGCGCGGACCCGCTCGGCATATTCCGGGTGGGCGGTGATGCCGGTGCCGATGGCGGTGGCGCCCAGATTGATTTCGCACAACAGTTGGGCCGCCTCGGCCAGCCGGGTCTC
The DNA here is from genome assembly GCA_018056045.1 of Paracoccus sp. (in: a-proteobacteria). GTDB lineage: Bacteria > Pseudomonadota > Alphaproteobacteria > Rhodobacterales > Rhodobacteraceae > Paracoccus. The sequence continues at coordinate 677 of JAGPGI010000308.1, read as the reverse complement.
GTCCTCGCCGATGGTGATGGCGAAGGCGTTGAATTCCTGCCCCAGCGTCATCGGCACGGCCTCTTGCAGCTGGGTGCGGCCCATTTTCAGGATGTCGGAGAATTCCACACCCTTGTCGGCAAAGGCGCCGCGCAGCGATTCCAGCGCGATGATCAGGTTGTTCAGCCCCCGCCACGCCGCCAGCCGCAGCGCCGTCGGATAGACGTCATTGGTGGACTGACCCATATTCACATGCTCGTTCGGATGCAGGTATTTGTATTCGCCCTTGGCATGACCCATCAGTTCCAGCGCGCGGTTGGCGATGACCTCATTGGCGTTCATATTGGTCGAGGTGCCGGCGCCGCCCTGGATCTGGTCGACCACGAACTGGTCATGCAGCTTGCCGGCGCGCAGTTCTTCGCAGGCGGCGACGATGGCGTCGCGGCGCTCGGGCGAAAGCAGGCCCAGATCGGCATTGGCCATGGCGGCAGCGGCCTTGATCGCTGCCAGCGCGCGCACCAGTTCGGGGACCTCGCCGATCGGGCGGCCCGAGATCGGAAAATTCTCGACGGCGCGAAGCGTGTGCACACCCCAATAGGCGTCGGCAGGCACCTCGCGGTCGCCCAGCAGGTCATGTTCGATGCGCGTTTTCATCATCTTCACCTATCGCGCATGCGGCGGCAGTCGCCCCGGGGGGG
>JAGPGI010000307.1 GCA_018056045.1 Paracoccus sp. (in: a-proteobacteria) | reverse complement strand
GGCCGGCGCCGGAGTTCGGCCGGGTGCTGACCATCCTGTTGCTGCCACTGGTCCTGATCTTTCTCAATACCGGGCTGAACACGCTGGCCACGATGGGCGTGATCGACGGCGAGGCGGTCTGGGTCACCTTCCTGAGGCTGATCGGGCAGACGCCGGTGGCGTTGCTGATCACGGTCATCGCCTCGATCTTTCTCTTGGGGCAGGGGCGCAGTCTGGCGGATATCGAGCGGATCATGGACCGTGCCCTCGCCCCGATCTGCGCCATCATTCTGGTGACCGGCGCGGGCGGCATGTTCGGGGGCGTCTTGCGCGCCACTGGCATCGGGCAAGCGCTGGCCGGCAGCCTGGACGCCATCGGCATGCCGCTGATCGTCGCGGCCTTTGTCATCTCGACGGCGCTCAGGGTTGCGCAGGGTTCGGCCACGGTGGCGCTGACCACCACCGCCGGGCTGATCGCGCCGACCGTCGCCGCGACCACGGGGCTAAGCGAATTCGACCGCTGTTTTCTGGTCATCGCCATTGCCAGCGGCGCGACCGTGCTGAGCCATTTCAACGATTCCGGCTTCTGGCTGGTGGGGAGGTTCCTGAACATGGATGAGAAAACCACACTGCGGACATGGACGGTTATGGAGACACTGCTGGGTTCGATCGGCTTTGTCCTCGCGCTGATCGGCTGGTGGCTGCTGTGAGCGGGGTTCAGCATATCGTCGTGATGGGGGTCTCGGGCAGCGGCAAGACCACGACCGGCACCGCGCTGGCCCAGCGTCTGGGCTGGCCCTTTACCGAAGGGGACGCCTTTCACCCCGCTGCCAATGTCGCCAAGATGGCTGCCGGCCACCCGCTGACCGACGAGGACCGCGCGCCCTGGCTGCAGGCGCTGGCGGGTGAACTGGCCAAGGCCGAGGCGCAGGGCCAAAGCTCGGTCATGGGGTGCTCGTCGCTCAAGCGCGCCTATCGCGATATCCTGCGCAGCGGTGCGCCGCGGGTGCGCTTTTTGCATGTCCATGGCACGCGCGAGATCCTGACCGACCGGCTGGGCCATCGCGAAGGGCATTTCTTTCCGCCCAAGCTTCTGGATTCGCAGCTCGCCACGCTGGAAATGCTGGGCGAGGATGAGGACGGCGTCGTCATCGACATGGCGCTGAGTATTGACGCGCAGGTCGAGGCGGCCTTGCGCCTGCTGGGGCTGACCCCGGAACATGGCGCCTGAAGCTGTGATGGTGCCGCGCGGCAGTTGCGCCGCGCGGCTTGTGAGATGCCCCCGGTTTCCTGGGGTCCAGACTCATTGCCTTTCAAAGCCGGAACAAGACGGCTGCGGCGAGCATGATCGTGGAGAAGAATGTTTCCGGGGATCGGTCGTATCGGGTTGTGCTCTACCGCTGCGCAAGGGAGTTCGCGTGTGGACGCCGCCCTGCTGCGAGGCCCACGCGAACAGAGCACGATACCGCCCTGACGCCATGCGACGAAGCACTGTTGGGCATGGGGCCGCGGGGCGGGCCTGTGCCATAGGCCGGTCGCCGGATTTTCTGCTGAGGCCGCCTTCCCTTGGCACTCCACATGCCTCAGACCTAAATGGAAAAAGCCGCCCTTTCGGGCGGCTTTCCTGTCTTGTGTCTCAACTGCCGATCAGCAGCTGTAATACATCGCGTATTCGACCGGGTGGGGGGTATGCTCATAGGCATAGACCTCTTCCCATTTCAGCTTGATATAGGCCTCAAGCTGGTCGCGGGTGAAGACATCACCCTGCAGCAGGAAGTCCATATCCTTCTCCAGCTCCTCCAGCGCCTCGCGCAGGCTGCCGCAGACGGTCGGGATCTCGGCCAGCTCTTCCGGCGGCAGATCGTAGAGATCCTTGTCCGAAGCCGGGCCCGGATCGATCTTGTTCTTGATCCCGTCGATGCCGGCCATCAAGAGGGCTGCGAAGGCCAGATAGGGGTTCGCGGCCGGATCGGGGAAGCGGGCCTCGACGCGCTTGGCTTTGGGCGACTCGGTCCACGGAATCCGCACGCAGCCCGAGCGGTTGCGGGCCGAATAGGCGCGCAGAACCGGGGCCTCGAAGCCGGGGATCAGGCGCTTGTAGCTGTTCGTCGCCGGGTTGGTCAGCGCGTTCAGGGCTTTCGCGTGCTTGAGGATGCCGCCGATGAAATACAGCGCCTCTTGCGACAGGTCGGCATATTTGTCGCCCGAGAACAGCGGCTTGCCGTCTTTCCAGATCGACATGTTGACATGCATGCCCGAACCGTTGTCGCCCTTCATGGGCTTGGGCATGAAGGTCACCGACTTGCCATAGGCGGCGGCGACGTTGTGGATGACGTATTTGTATTTCTGGATATTGTCGGCCTGTTCGACCAGCCCGCCAAAGATCATCCCCAGCTCGTGCTGGCAGGTCGCGACCTCGTGGTGATGCTTGTCGACCTTGATGCCCATGCGCTTCATGGTCGAGAGCATCTCGCCGCGGATATCCTGCGCGGTGTCGATCGGGTTCACCGGGAAATAGCCGCCCTTGTGGGGCGCGCGATGGGCAAGGTTGCCGTCTTCATAGGCGGTGTCGGTGTTCCATGCGGCGTCCACGGCGTCGATCTCGAACGAGACCTTCTGCGGGGTGACCGAATAGCGCACGTCGTCGAACAGGAAGAATTCTGCCTCGGGGCCGAAATAGGCGGTGTCGCCAATGCCCGAGGATTTCAGATAGGCCTCGGCCTTGACGGCGGTGCCGCGCGGGTCGCGCGAATAGGCTTCGCCGGTGTCGGGCTCGGCCACGTTGCAATGCACGCAGAGCGTTTTTTCGGCATAGAAGGGGTCGATATAGACCGAGGCCGGGTCCAGCATCAGCTTCATGTCGGACTGGTCGATCGACTTCCAGCCGGCAATCGAGCTGCCGTCGAACATGAAGCCTTCTTCGAACAGGTCCTCGTCCACCAGGTCGGCGACCAGAGTAACGTGCTGCAGCTTGCCCTTGGGATCGGTGAAGCGAACGTCGACATATTCGACATCCTCATCCTTCATCAGATCCAGTACGTCCTTGACTTTCATTGGGTTCCTTCCTCCATCAGTCGACCCGGCGCCGCCGCCGGGCAAGGGTAATATTCATGGCCGGGTCTGCGCCGGCTCGTTGGATCAGACCGCGTCGTCGCCGGTTTCGCCGGTGCGGATGCGGATCGCCTGCTCGACCGGCAGGATGAAGATCTTGCCATCGCCGATCTTTTCGGTGCGTGCGGCCGAGACGATGGCGTCCACGGCAGCTTCGACCAGATCGTCGGGCAGCACCATCTCGATCTTGACCTTGGGCAGGAAGTCCACGACGTATTCCGCGCCGCGATAGAGCTCGGTATGGCCCTTTTGCCGACCAAAGCCCTTGACCTCGGTGACCGAAAGCCCCTGGACGCCGACCTCCTGCAAAGCTTCTTTCACATCGTCCAGCTTGAAGGGTTTGATGATGGCTTCGACTTTCTTCATTGCCTGATCCTTCTGTCGCGACTTGCCTGCGCCCTGATTGGCGGGTTTGATCTGGCAGGTAAAGCGGGCTTGCGCGGATCGGGCCAGGGAAATTGCCCCGTCAGGGTTTTTGCCTGATGTTTGTGCGATGTGCGTATAATTTAGGCAATGAAAATGATATCTGGAACCGAAATCCTGACCGCCGCCCAAATGCGCGCCATGGAATCCGCCGCCATGGCCAGCGGCGCGGTCACCGGGCTCGAGCTGATGGAGCGGGCAGGGGCGGGCATTGTTGAGGCGATCCTGACCACCTGGCCGGAATATCGCGCTGCGGCGCCATCGGGACGGTGGCGCGCGACGGTGCTGTGTGGCCCGGGCAATAATGGCGGCGATGGTTATGTCGTGGCGCGGCTGCTGGCCGAGGCCGGTTGGGAGGTGAAGGTCGCCGGCTTTGGCGATCTCGCGCTGCTGCCGCCGGATGCGCGCATAAACTGTGATCGGTGGCGTGAACTTGGTGATGTCCATCCGCTTCGGATGGACCGCGATTTGCATTTTCAGGCGGATGTGCTGGTTGATGCACTGTTCGGGATCGGTCTTACGCGGCCTGTCGACGCGTTTGGCCGGATTTTCGAGGAT
>JAGPGI010000306.1 GCA_018056045.1 Paracoccus sp. (in: a-proteobacteria) | reverse complement strand
CTTGGCCAGCGGCTGAAACAGCGCCTTGCCGGCATCGCATCAGAGGTGCCCGAAATCACCGATATCCGCGGCCCCGGCTTCATGAACGCGGTCGAATTCAACGTCGCCGGCAGTGACAAGCCCAACCCTGAAATGACCAACCGCGTCCGCGAAGAGGCGCTCAAGCGCAACCTGATCCTCCTGACCTGCGGCGTTTATGGCAATGTCATCCGCTTCCTCGCGCCGCTGACCATCCAGGACGAGGTCTTCGACGAGGCACTGGACAAGCTCGAGGATTCGATCCGCGCCGCCCGCGCCTGACCCGCAAAGACCAAGGCCCGACCATATGGCCGGGCCTTCGCTTTCTTCTTCATTCAAATATCCATGCGGCCGTGCCACCCGCGCAGGGTTGACCAGTTCAGGCCAGCGCCTTCGACCCCATGGCCAGAAACTTCTGCCGCCGGTCCTTAACGATCTCGGCGGGCTTCTTGCCGTCAAGCTCGGCCAGCATGGCCTGAATCGTATCGCCCACAGACTTGATTGCCTCCTCCGGCGCCCGCTGCGCGCCGCCCAGCGGCTCGGGAATGATCTCGTCGATGATCCCCAGCTTTTTCAGGTCCTGCGCGGTCAGCTTCAGCGCCACGGCGGCCTCGCGCATCTTCTCGGCATCCTTCCACAGGATCGAGGCGCAGCCCTCGGGCGAGATCACCGAATAGATCGAATGTTCCAGCATGGCGATGCGGTTTGCGGTGGCGAAAGCCACCGCCCCGCCCGAGCCGCCCTCGCCGATGATGACGGAAACCAGCGGCACGCCGATTTCCAGGCATTTCTGGGTCGAACGGGCGATGGCCTCGGATTGCCCGCGCTCCTCGGCGCCCTTGCCGGGATAGGCGCCGGGCGTGTCGACCAGCGTGATCACCGGCAGGCGGAAGCGGTCGGCCATGTCCATCAGCCGGATCGCCTTGCGATAGCCCTCGGGGCGGGCCATGCCGAAGTTATGGGCAATGCGGGTCTTGGTATCATTGCCCTTTTCATGGCCGATGATCACGCAGGGCTTGTCGCGAAACCGCGCAAGGCCGCCCATGACGGCGTGATCCTCGCCAAAGGCGCGGTCCCCGGCCAGGGGGGTGTATTCAGAGAAAAGCTGGTCGATATAGTCGCGGCAATGCGGCCGCTCGGGGTGGCGGGCGACCTGCGTCTTGCGCCACGGATCCAGCTGCTTGTAGAGGTCGCGCAGCATGTCACCGGCTTTCTTGTCCAGTGCGGCGGCCTCTTTCTCCAGATCGACGCCTTCGCCCTTGCGCGCCATCACGCGCAGCTCCTCGGCCTTGCCCTCGATATCGGCAAGCGGCTTTTCGAACTCCAGGTAAGTCATGCAGGGCTCCGCTCTGTCATCGGTCTGGTCCGGGTCTATATGATGCCCGCAGGACGGGAATGCAACGCCGCGTTACCAGCGCGCCAGCGCATCCTCGTCCCCGGATTTGGCCTCGACCCAGTTTCCGGGGCCATCAGGGCCGATTTCCCGCTTCCAGAAGGGGGCGCGGGATTTCAGCCAGTCCATGAGATATTCCGCCCCCTGAAAGGCCGCGACGCGATGCCGCGCCGCCGTGGCGACCATCATGATATGCTCGCCGACCTCAAGCCGGCCGTAACGGTGGATGATGCGCCAGTCCGAAAGCCCGAAGCGCGCGGCGGCGGCCTCGCCATAAGCCTCCAGCGCCTTTTCGGTCATGCCGGGATAATGCTCGATCTCAAGCGCGACCAGCCGGCCATCCTCGTCCCGCACAAGGCCGGAGAACGTCACCACCGCGCCGGCGCCAGCGCCAAACTCGGCCAGCTCGGCGCCGATCTCAAAGGGCTCGCGCTGGACGCGGGCGGACATCTCAGCCACCGGTCATCGGCGGAAAGAAGGCGACCTCGCGCGCGCCGGCTAGTTCGGTGTCCAGATCGCCAAGGTCCTGATCGACGGCGACCCGCAGCGCGGACAGGTCGGCCAGCGCCAGCGCATGCCATTCATCCATGGCGGCAAGCTGGGCGACCAGCTCGCGCACGGTCCTGGCCTCGGTCTCGATCCGTTCGCGGGGCTGGCCGATGCGTTCGCGCAGCCAGGCGAAATACAAGACGTCAACGGCCATCCTGATCCCTCAGGAAGGGGCGGGCCTTGTCGAAATAGTCCCAGCCGGTGATCGCGGTCAGCAGCGCCGCGATCCAGATCAGCGCCAGCCCCAGCTGCGTCGCCAGATCCGACCAGCTGTCGGACCATGGCAGGCTGGTTTCGCCGACCAGGGGCGGGTGGCCGGTCTCATAGTAATTCAGGCCGGTGCCCAGGAACAGCACGGCGATGGCGACCATCTGGGCGGTGGTTTTCCACTTGGCCAGCTTGGTGACCTTCAGGAGCTTGGCGTCGCTGCCCAGATATTCGCGCAATCCGGCGACAAAGACCTCGCGGAACAGGATGATGGTCGAGGGCAGGATCAGCCAGGGGTTCATCCCCGAATAGCCGGTGATGACCACGACGGCGATAATGACCATGGCCTTGTCTGCGATCGGGTCCATGGCGGCGCCGAATCGGCTTTCCTGTCCCCAGAGCCGCGCCAGATAGCCGTCGAACCAGTCGGTGATGGCGGCGACCAGAAACAGCACCAGCGCCGCGAAATCCGCGAATGGCCGGCTGAGGAACAGAAACATCAGCGGCACGAGGGGGGCTGCGGCAAGGCGCAGCACGGTCAGGGTATTGGGCAAGGTCCAGCGCATGGCGGCAACTTAGGCGTTTGTCGTCTCCGGGGGAAGGGGGACGCGTGTCCCGGCGCCGGACAAAAATGCTTGTCAGCATCGGGCGGTCGGGTTAGAGCGAGATGGTAATGTAATAACATTACATAAAATTGGCAAAGCATGACGACCGGCCGGCAGCAAGGCCGGCAAGCAGAAAGGACAGAGGATGCACAAGCGGATGGGCACAGGGATGGGCGCGCTGGCGCTGGCGGCGCTGTTGTCGATGGCGCCGGCAATCGCGCAGGCGGAAAACGCCGCCAAGGCGCCGGCCAGCAGCCATGATCACACCCATGACCATGACGCCAAGCCCGCAGCGGAAGAAAAATCCGTCTACAAGGGCTATTTCGAGGACAGCCAGATCCAGGATCGGACATTGGCCGACTGGCAGGGCGACTGGCAATCCGTCTATCCCTATCTGACCGATGGCACGCTGGACCCGGTCATGGCCCACAAGGCAGAAAAGGGCGACAAGACCGCGCAGGAATACCGCGCCTATTACGAGATCGGCTATCGCACCGACGTGAACCGCATCGTCATCGACGGCCAGCAGGTCAGCTTTCACCGGGGCGAGGCCGTGGTTTCGGGCGAATATGCCGATGACGGGCGCGAGACCCTGACCTATGAAAAAGGCAATCGCGGCGTGCGCTATATCTTCAGGAAGGTCTCGGGCGATGACGGTGCGCCGCAATTCATCCAGTTCAGCGACCATGCCATCGCGCCGCTCAAGGCCGGCCATTATCACCTTTACTGGGGCGAGGACCGCGCCGCGCTGCTGAACGAGATCACCAACTGGCCGACCTATTACCCCTCTGCGCTGGACGGCGCGCAGATCGTGGCCGAGATGCTGGCGCATTGACGCCGGGCCGATAAACGCAGGCGAGGGGCGGCAGGTCGCCCCTCGGCCATTCCGGAAATGGCCTCAGCTCTTCTGGAAGTGATCGACGATCTTTTGCGCCAGGGCCTCGCTGATGCCGTCCACGGCCATGAGATCGGCCAGCCCGGCGCGGCTGACCGCCTTGGCGCTGCCGAAATGCGCCAGCAGCGCGCGCTTGCGCGCCGCGCCCACGCCCGCGATTTCGTCCAGAGGATTCGCCATCACCGATTTGGCGCGCTTGGCGCGGTGGCTGCCGATGGCCCAGCGATGCGCCTCGTCCCGCAGGCGCTGGACGAAATACAGCACCGGGTCGTTCATGCGCAGGGCAAAGGGGCGCCGGCCGGGGCGGTGGAATTCCTCTTTGCCGTGATCGCGGTCCTGACCCTTGGCGACGCCGATCATCGGGATGTCCTCGACCCCCATTTCGACCATGATCTCATGGACCGCGCTGACCTG